>NZPK01000120.1 GCA_002693325.1 Gemmatimonadota bacterium
GGAGCACTGGACATTTGCTATCAACTGGAGCTCCAATCGTTCTTCCTGATGTTCGTTGTATGATTCTGGATGGGGTGAATGAATACAATTTCTCATCGAGAGCTTTAATTTTGCCACCTGAAGCTTTAATTCGATTGCAGGTTAGTGAAAAAACGCGAGATAAAAATGTGTCGTTAATGGCTGATGGGGTTAATCTTTGTCAACTGAATGCAGGAACAGAAGTGTTTATAGAACAGGCTAAACATAGAGCTCGATTAGTCTATCTTGATGACGAGTATTTCTTTCGTAATCTTTCTTCAAAGTTGTCTTGGTAAAATAGCGAAGGTTATTCATGAAAGTTCTTCTTACCGCTGCTGATAGTGATCTTGGCGAAATAATAAATAATGGGCTTTGTGACATTTCAACAATACGGCCTGTTGGCATGTCAGAATCATCAACAATACAGGGATATGAATGCGTTAATTTGTTAAGTAGTGAAGGTGTTAATAGATCTTTGTTGGGTATTTCTCATATCATACACGTATTACCATATGTTGCGCGATGTGATAACTCTAAGGATGGAGAAAATAACCTTTTAGATTTAGTGGCACGATCTACTTTTGTTTTGGCTAAGGCTGCTATTGAAGCTTCTGTTACTCGTTTAGTTCTTGTCAGTCGTCTCGACATTATGCGTGGTTACGATGAGTCCTATGCTGTTGACTCTACATGGCAACCGCGTCCCGGAGCAGATGCCAATTCGATGGCTCCGCATATGGCCGAGTTGGTTTGCCGTGAGATTGCAAGAACGGGAAAGATAAGTGTTTCGGCATTGAGGTTGGGAACTCTTGGAATTGAAATTGAACCATCTGAGGTTGTTAATGCGGTCCAGATCGCTTTAACCGAACCTTTGACCGAGAACTATCACTGGACTTTGAAACATGTAGCATCAAGAGGGCGTTTTGCTTTATAAGGGAGACCGATAGTGGCGACAGTAAATAATGGCAGGGTATTGATTCTTGGAGCTGGCGGTCCGGTTGGCGCCGCTGCGATTGCTTCTTTAAAAGATCACTACGAATTACTAGTTACAGATTCGCGACCTATGGCTGAGGCTGCGGCGGGACCTAGGCAAAGTGCTCGTGCTCCCCTGCCGGAGTTGCTTGGCGCGCCGCACGAAAATCGAGTCGTAGATGTATCAAATTATGATCAGGTGTTTTCAGCAATTAATGAAGTGGATGCAGTTATCAATTTAACCGTACTTCGACCTCATCCCGTTTTAGCTTTTCATGTAAATATGATAGGCGCTTATAATGTTGCAAAAGCCTGTGCGGCCTGTCGTATTAAGCGTTTAATCCATACGGGTCCTTTTCATTCTAATCTGGGATATGATTCCGACTGGTGGAACGATTTTCGTGTAAGTGACGATATACCTATACACCCTGCTGACGATCTTTATGCTATGACCAAATATCTTAGTAACGATATTACACGAATTTTTGCCGAGACTCATGAGTTGGAAGTGCTAACATTCCTATATTGTTCTTTTCGTCCGAGGGAAGTTTTGCCCGAAGAGTTTGGCAAGGGCATACATACTCATAGTATTTCCTGGGAAGACACCGGTGAGGGGTTTTTTCATGGACTACGCGCTTCTCCGATGCCTTCCGTTTATGAAACATTTTTCATGTGCACACGGTTACCCCATGAAAAATACATACCAGAAAAAGTAAAACGGTTACTTGGATGGGAACCACAAGATAGATTTCAACAATTGTTTACACGAAAAGATTCTTAATTTTAATAAGTTCTTCTATTGTTATGCTATTTTAAGTAGCGTCCCCGCCACAAGTCTCGTGGTAAATGATTAGTTGTTGAAATAATCTCGCCAATTTCAGGTATGATGCATTGAGCATTTGCTTGTTTTGCTAATTCGTGTGTCGGGAGACAAGTAATGGTTACAAACGCTTTGTGTCGAAAGCAAATTGTGGTCTTTGTTCTATTTCCCCTTTTTAATTTCATGTGTAGCCACGGAGACTCCGGTAATGTCAAAGGTCCAGTTTCATTGAGTCCTAATCCAGATTTGATTTTTGGGAACGGTATTAATATGGATGCTTCAGTGCAGGGGACAGATGTAAAATATCAACATCAACCCGAGTACTTTGATGCAGTTGTGGATGCTGGTTTTCAAACTGTAAGATGGTTTATCGATCCTACTGCAGATCCTGAGCATTGGCAAAATATGATAAATCAAGCAATCGAGAGAGATTTGATTGTGGTGGTAGTTTTGTGGCCCGACAGAAACTGGAGTGCGAAAAATTTTTCAGCATATTGGGAAAAATTTGCGATTTATTATCAAGATTATCCCAGAGACAAACTGATCTTTGAACTCTTCAATGAACCAGAAGCGGTTGGTTTGATAGAAGGGGATTTAAGTATGGAGTGGATTAATACAGCAATTCCAGCCATAAGAAAGAGTAGCCCTGATCGACTGCTTGCTATTGGTGGACCCGGATTTAATGAAGCCGAAAATCTTATTCAATTCGTAAATCCTAGTTATCTCAATTACAGATTAAACGATGGGTCTGGTTTTGAAAATGATGAAAATATTGTAGGTGTTTTTCATATGTATTTGCCTTATTATTTCTCGCATTACCATAGCACGCCGCTACGATCCGATTGGAAAGAAATTGTCACAGACAAACTGGAATTAGCTGACTCTTGGTCTGAAAAGTGGCACAAACCTATTTTACTGACAGAGTGGGGGGCCTGGGGACCTCCGGCTAATCTTAAAGAAGATTTTCATCGCTATCTCGAGCATATAGTGAATGAAACGGCGAGGCTGGAGATAGAATGGATATATTATTGTGGCTTTATGAATAATCAGTGGCCTTTCTCAATCTTTAATACGAACACTGGATGGGATTTGAGTGTTTTAAGTATTCTAACAGGACGTGCGCCTGTTGTCCGTCTATCACTATCTCCTCTGCTTAATTCAGAATTTAATTACGGTACTACGCAATGGAAAACGCGTGGAGGGGTAGAACTGTCTCATGTTTCAACAGCGGAGCTTAGCGGTGACAGTGCTCTTGAAATTAAATTTACAGATGACCCTCTTGCATCTGTGTTTCAAGAAAACCTGGGAACAGAGTTAGGGCGCAAGGAATGGAGCGAGGGAGGCAGATCATTAATATCAGTTACTACCGGCAATACGTATCTGATTTCTTTCTTGGCTAAATCTGTGAGTGGTAATGGGTTGATTAAAATTAGTGTGGAAGAAGTGTCGACGGGAAGGACGGTTTGGATTTCTGAGAGTATAACTTTATCTACAGAACCGAAAGGTTATGAAGTCCCTTTTATCCCAACCCAGGACATAAATGGACTACGATTTGTTATAAGTTCAGACAGTACTTTTCAAAGACTTTATATCGATCGAATTCAATTTAAACGACTTTGAATCTTCTTTTACCGTTGTCGTTTTTATGGAAAATTTAGTGTGATAATTTAATTCGAGTTTTCATTCTTTTGGGTATATTATGGATTGGTTGTATGGAATTAATATTGGTTCGATTCCTTCTAATTCTTGAGCCCATTCCTTGGGATCATAATCACGGGTAACAAAACAAGAGTAATGAGCAGGAACGGCAGCTTTGAGTCCTAATTCTTTAGCTATTTTTGCGGATCCATCAAAAAATGGAAATTCTCCTTCATTAGGGTGAGTAGTTAAGAAACCAATTTCAGGCTTGAGGTTTCGAATGGGAGCTAACAGCGAGTCGTGGTTGCCAAATGTGTTGACCGGATCGCCTGATACATAAACTCGGGTTGATTCTACCTCAAGAACATAACCAAGATGCGTTACGTCCGGTGGCGCAATACCGTCTTCATGTAATCCATTTGGAGGCTTTGCCCAAACCACGTGTGCTTTCATAGATCCAATTTCAATTTCCATACCTGCTTCCACGATCTGTGTCAGAGAGGCATCTACCCCTACTTCAATTAGAGCTTGGACGCTCTCGGTCGGTCCAATAAAGCGTACTTCGGGGTAAGCACTTCTTATTCGGTTAATAGATTCAATACAGGTATGGTCACCATGGTTGTGTGTCAGCAGTACAAAGTCGGTTTTTAACGATGCTTCGTTTAGAGGAGACCGAGAATGTATATATCGGTCATTGGGCCGTTCCCGGGGATAATATGGATCTACTTGAACGATGGTGTCTTTTGTATCTCGTATTCCGAAACTGCTTTGCCCAAACCAATGAATTCCGATACTGTCAGTTGGAATATGTAGACTTTCAAAAGGATGCATAAATTAACTCCACTTTAGGTCATGTGTTGCGGCGAAATGTGTCGTACGTCATCTTGTTATTAGAAATTAGGCTCTCCGATATATACGGCAAGTATAAAGTGAATTCGGAAATGATATGACATTGACATTACTTAATACCGAGTATTTCAAAAAGAAGCACCAACTTCTAAATCTTCTTTTGGAGCGACTAGAATTAGTTTATTCACGAGAGGAAATTACTGCTATGAGAGTTGATTTTATTGATTCAGATATACTTTCTCAGCGATCTGGGCGTGGTTTCGTAAATCGTGATCTAGTAGAAACACTTCTGGGTAATTTATTGGAGTGTGTAGCTCCCGGATCTCATAATGCAGTAGCGGTGGGGTCGGTAGAAAGTGACTTNNCTAGCCATCTTAGTCAGATAGCGGATCAGTTGTATGCAATGATAGCGCAGTCTCTTCTCGCCGTGGGTGAGTCTGAAAAAATCGAAGAGCAGGCCTTAGCGGGCACATTTGGCTTACTTTGGGATATCCCGCGATTAAAGGAACGTGCTCGCTGGAATAGGTTCGCCGCTTTAAAAGATCCTGCAGTTTGGGATGCTTATTTGCTGTCGAATTGTGANATAGATTCTCAGCATTTCTTAGAATTAGATTTTGCTGCTGTTATGGAAGAGTCNATACAAAAGCGTGATGTATCATTCTATCAGTCTTTTCTNTCAGAGTTAGGGTATAGTAATGCCTACGATTACCAAATGCAATTGGTAATGAGTACTTATCCAGGATGGAGGATTTTGTTTTACCATGATGTGGCTCACGGTCTGATTGGTTCCCGTGTATTAGAGCAGGATCCGGGGCTTTCTCAACGTCCTGTACCACTACTACCTCGAGCCATTTCAGAATTAGCTGGCCGCTATTACCAAGCCGATTTACATCCTGAAACTATTATTGGGGACGCGAATTTTTTAGATCATCCTCATCGAGGAATGACGACAGGTCAAACAGGTATAATAGGATCCGGGTGCCACATATATCCTTGTACTTTAGGAGGTTTAAGTGAAAGGGTTCAACAGAGACATCCTATAATTGGAGATTTTGTATTTATCGGTACTGATGCGAGTTTATACGGTCCTGTAGAGGTGAAGGATCGTTCAGTTATAGGTGCTAACGCTGAAATCCATGGATTGGTATCTCTAGGATCGGATTGTAAGGTCGGCGCCTCTGTTTTTATTGGTACGATACGGGAGGAAAGTCAGATGCCGGGACGAATATTTCTAAAAAATGGTGTACACGTGGGCGCTGGAACGATAATTGAGAATGCTTCTAATAAGGACCTGATAATTCCTGAAAAGACACAAATACCTGCACGTTCCTACGTCGTCAATGGAGGTGACGGTAATCCAGTAGTTGTTGGTGGATGAATTACATGCTTCGCAGTAAGCTTATAGAAATTGCAGTCGTATTATTTTTTTTTGAGCCCGCCAGACCGAAAGAACATCCAATGTTAATGAGATTACCATCTGCGACTAACCAGTCGATATTAGGTTTTAGATCGATCGCTAAATGATTTGAGATGTCTTCTGAGTCACTAACGGCTGTTGTGGTCAGTAATACAGCCCATTTATTATTCAGGGTATAAATGGGCTCCAACAAGCCCTGAAAAACGAAAATGCTATTTTTCGAAGTATAGCCTTTTAAGCCACTAACAGAAATCAATTGATTCAATTGAAATTCGGACGCTATCCTGTACGTATTCATGAAGCCCAGTGATATGCCGGGATCTTTAACATCTTTTGCGGGTANGGCTAACGTTAGGGTGGCAGCTCTATGTTTTCCTAATCTATATTTNCCTCCAACAGCAAGAGTGGAAAAGCTTTTAGNCTGGTCGTTGAAAAAGCCAAAATTTAATTGTGCGCCCACTTCAGTATTCTCACCAGGGGAAAATTTACTCATTAAGACAGAATTTGTTGTTTTTGTCAAANTTTCCACATCNCTACTCAGAGATGCCACTACTATACTTTTTTCCCCTTTTTTCCCAGGTAAAACGAAAAAGGGGTCGTAGTGCGCAGGCGCTTGAGCGAAAGTTGGTGTAATTAAACCCACGAATANGAATGCAAGAATCCATTTCTNATATGTTNTTTTTANAACCATTNTAATCTTTCTTGANCTNGAGTCCTATTAATGGAGTCAATGTAATCTGGTATGTCAAAAACCAAAATAAAAAGCAAAAGACAAAATGCGCCTATTAGTTTTGGTTAGGCTTTATTTTACCGTTTCCTCAACTGTTAAGTCGTTTCTCTTGAAAATTTCTGGGTTCAAAGCCACGCCAAGGCCCGGTTCCTCTGTGGGGTAAATGTACCCATTTTCTATTCTAATCGGCTGGNTGATTAGATCTTTATAAAAACCGTGATAATAGGCTCGTACACTCTCTTGTATGAGAGCATTGGGGCAATGAATTGAAAGGTGTATTGAGGCTAAAAATGTGACNGGGCCAGTGCAGTCGTGTGCCACGAAGGGAAGATTGAAAGTATCTGCCATAGCCGCTAATTTTTTACTTTCGGTTAGTCCACCAGTCCAAGTCACGTCTGTCATCAAAATATCTACTGCCTGCTGTTCGAGCAGATCTTTGGCATGATATCGCGATAGAGCAAGTTCAGATCCGCAAATTGGTATTGATGTTGCTTGACGCAATTGGGCAAGTGTTTCTACNTTGTCGGGTTTTATGAAATCTTCCAACCACATCGGTTTGTATTCTTCTAGCGCTTCTGCTATACGTATAGCAGCTGGAAGTTTCCAGTAGGCGTGACCTTCCATCATGACTTCCATATCCATCCCAACTGCATCACGGATTTTTTTAATGGGTTCAAGGCCTTTTTCTACATCGCTAAAGCTTATGTATGTTCCGTTGGAC
The DNA here is from genome assembly GCA_002693325.1 of Gemmatimonadota bacterium. GTDB lineage: Bacteria > Latescibacterota > UBA2968 > UBA8231 > UBA8231. The sequence continues at coordinate 7,163 of NZPK01000120.1, forward strand.
TGACTGGCAAAAGGATCGAAGGGCCAAATCTTCATCGCGCTAACACCTTCGGATAGAAGGTCGCGCGCCAATTCGTCGGCTCGATTNGTAAAAGCCTCGAGATCTTCATACCGCCCTTGATTTACTTTGGTTCTCGAAGTGGAACGCGCAACTCNCGGTGTTCCGCGAGCATACATAGTGCCGGCACAGGTATTATATGTGCGGATTGATTTTCGACTGGCTCCTCCNAGTGCACGATAGAGAGGCAGTCCTGAATGTTGNCCGAATAAATCCCAAAGTGCCACGTCTATTGCCGAAATAGCTCGCAATTCAGTGCCACGGTTTCCATAAACGTGTGTAGAATCATATAAACGACGCCAATGACCTTCGATATCAAGAGGATTTGACCCTAGAAGTTGCTGGGCAAGTACCTCATGAATGAATGCGGTAGCAGTCTTTGGAGTGTAATACGTTTCGCCCAAACCAATCAAGCCATTATTCGTATGAATCTGCACGAATAAGATATTGGAAAACTCGTTTACATGTATTGTTTCGATTTTGGATATGTGCATTGTTTTTTAAAATCCACAACGTTTTGCAGCTTCAAAGAACGGTCCNGCCATTNCAGCAGCCCCTCGATACGTGATATCGCTGGTCATCGGGTGGACTGAAATGAGTCGGCATCCGTTTTNTATAGAATCGACNATAGCNTCTTCGATATCTTTTGGGTCCTCCATAGAACCTGATCCTACGACGCGTCCAGTGTGAATACCTCGCTTGGAGGCTTCACGAAATAATTCATTTACAGCATCATTGATTTCAGGAATTTCACCCTCACGCAAAATGGCATCGAAAGGTCCAACAAAACCACAGGCCTTGTTGCGTCCTTGATCAGCCATTAAATCTAAAACACGGTCTCGAAGTTTGCGATCGAGTATATATTCTGCAGTTTCAAATTGAATCCAGCCCTGCGTTTCTGTTTCTGCATTTCGTAAATCGTCAGGAGTAAACATCATGGTGCGNTCGCCTGTTCGTACCGGNTAGCCTCCACGGTCATCAGCAGTAGCTTTNCCTGGGACTGGGAAATTTACTGATTTGAAAAAGGCCTCTGCATCCTCATATGTCGTGCTGTAAGGTCGCAAGCTGGCACGAGCTCCCATNTGATAAACATCACCGTGAGCAGAACGCGCTTCGCGGTGTAACCGCTGTACGGCGAGTAGACCGAGTCGCGATTCAGCTGCATTATGTTCACGGCCATACCAACCCTCCCATTGAGAATGTTCGGCATCGTTTACTATCCATGAGAATCCTGCTTTTGCCCAGGCGTGGGCTTCGCTTTCACGGAATTTGTGCCATGGGATATCGTTGAATATCCCAAGGAGCGGGGGTGTGTTTTCAACGGAATCGGCTTGGTCCAAAATTTCTTTTAAAGAATTCCGTAATGGGTTTAGAGCGTATGCGTGAGCCCTACGTGCAAATTCTTCCGATTTAAGGGGTAGATGACCACCAATAGCTTCTATCGCCTTCAACGGACTGCCTCCTCAGTTAGTTTTTTTAATTAACGAATAACAATTTCATCAGAGATATATAAAAAAGCAAGCTTTAGGTACGGCGAACCGTTTGCGAGGGATGTAGGATAATGCGTATTTTGATGATTTAACCCTACTAGCATATCGGATAGAGTTTATAAATGTCTTCAAACGGATTATCTGGCCCGGATGTGAGTATACGTTCGCTTATTATCGGAGCCTTTCTAGCGTTTTTTCTCAATATCGCTTGTCCATACTCTGTTCTCGTCCTTCAGAACGCTGGATTGACCTCTGATTACATAACTGCTGGGGCGATGATGATTTTTCTAATCATCGTCGGTTTCTTAAACCCTTTGATGAAAATCTTACATCGGCCTTGGGCACTTCGATCGGGTGAGATGGTAGTAATTTACATAATGATGATCGTTGCCTCAGCTATTCCAACATGGGGCTTGGTAACAAATCTATTTCATATTCTTACGAGACCTTTCTACTATGCCACTCCTGAAAATCGTTGGGACGAATTAGTACAGCCACTTATTCCCAACTGGATTGCCCCTCGGGACCCTCTTGTTGCAAGATATTTTTACGAAGGATTGCCTGACGGTATTCCGCTACCCTGGGAAGCTTGGATTGTGCCGATGTTAGCATGGGGAAGCGTTATGTTGGCAATTTACGTGTTAATGATTACTACAATGGTTATTTTTCGCCGACCTTGGGTGGAGCAAGAAAGGTTAGTTTTTCCTTTGACTCAATTGCCATTGGAGATGCTTCGTGGAGCAGATGAAGGAATTTTCCCTCGTCTTTTTCGCAATCCACTAATGTGGGTTGGTTTTTCCCTCCCGTTTGTAATTCAAATCCTAGCGGGTCTAAACCATTATTTCTTTTTTGTTCCNAAGATAGACACCTTGTTTGAGCCGCTACGTTTGTTTCGAAATTCGGTAAGTTTAGTAATTTTTGTTAATTTTGCGATTATTGGTCTAACATATTTTCTGAATTTGAATGTAGCATTTTCAGTGTGGTTTTTTCATTTGTTGAGCCGTCTTCAAACAGGAATATTTAGTACGATCGGCTTTCAAATTAAAGGACACAATGAGGCATTGACGGGATCGTCTGTGGCCCTTTCTCACCAAGGAATGGGAGCAATGCTTGTATTGGTTGTAGCGATGCTTTGGTCGGCCCGATCTCACTTGCGTGCGGTTCTATATTCCGCTTTTTCAAAAAATCATATCGCTGACGATACGGATGAAATTCTTTCCTACAGGGCAACGGTATTTACCTGGATAGGTTGTGCTGTTTACGTATTTGGGTGGTTTGTAATGACAGGCCTACCACTTCTTTCAACGGTTGTTTTTCTTGTGGGAGCCTTTGTTATTTTTCTTGCTATCGCTCGGGTTATTGCGCAAGGAGGTGTAGGTTTTACCGCATCAACAATGCTTCCACAACCGTTTGTTGTTTATACGCTTGGGACAGAAATGGTGAGTTGGAAAGGTTTGGCTTCCGTGAGTTTGAGTTATTCTTGGGCAGCAGAAATGCGGACTACCGTGATGGCATCTGCAGCTAATGGATTAAAACTTGCGGATAGCGCTCGTGTTAATCATCGTCGTTTATTTTGGGGTATGGTGTTGGCTATAGTTGTGGGCATGGTGGGAGCGACCTGGATGACNCTAGAGTTGAATTATCGCCATGGCGGTATAAATCTTCGTCAGTTTGGTGTACCGTCTCTAGCCTATGGATTTTTGCAGGATAAACTGCTGAATCCCATTGGATGGGACCATATAGCACCTAGACTTATTTTTACTGGAGTCGGGGCCGCGTTGATGGGGTTTTTAATCTATATGCAACACCATTATCTATGGTGGCCGCTTCATTACATTGGCCTTCCTGTTAGCGATAGTTGGGTTTTGGGTTGGGCGTGGTTTTCTGTATTTATCGGTTGGTTTCTCAAGTATATAATCTTCAAGTTTACAGGTAGTAGAGGCTACTTGGTTTATAAACCGATTTTTGTTGGTATGATAGCAGGACAACTCATTGGAGGAGCACTTTGGGCTATCATTGATTTCATGNTAGGCGAAATGGGNAATGCAGTTTTTATTGGCGTTCCGTGAAATGCTTTAGTTGAAATAGACCCCGATTAGTAATANTGGCACGACCACTAANTANGGAGATANACCTGTTTTTNNAGCCGCTTTAAAAAAAGTTTGACTATGCCTTAGGATTCAATTACAATGTATTTTCAATTAACGAATTGATTTCTAATCATTTTTTTCATTTTGGGTAATTAGTGACACTACTTCAAAAATGCAAGGGAGGGTAAACCATGCGCATTAATTTGGGGAAGGTGTTGGCTGTGCCTTTGGCATTAGCCTGTCTCCTAATAGCCGTACCCGTACATGCCGGAAACGGTAAGATTGCGGGGGTAGTCAAAGATGACTCGGGCCAAGTACTACCTGGGGCGAATGTTGTGACGTTAGTCGGATCCGAAAAGATTGGGGCCATTACTGACGATCAAGGACGTTACTTTCTTTTAAATGTTCCGCCTGGGGTGTATTCGGTCGAGGCTAGTTTTATTGGTCATNGGTCNCTTAAGCAGACTGATATTCAGGTNAGACTNGATTTGACCTCGACGGTGGATTTTGCTTTATCAACGCAGGCGATCGAAGGAGAGGCCGTAGTTGTGACGGCTGAAGCGCCGTTGATTGAACGGACTCTCACTACAAGTCGTGCGACGATTAGTCAGTCCGAGTTGAACAATACCATGCCTGTGTCTGACTTACAGGAATTAATTAATACGACGCCAAGCGTCTTTCGCGGTTACATTCGCGGGGGCCGTAAGTCTGAAGCCAAAGTTTTGGTTGATGGTATTGATGTATCTGACACCTACTTCCGCGCTGGAGAAGGTGGCAACACTTGGAATCCGTATATTGACGTAAATCGAAGCTCTGGTGGAGAATTNGGCGCCGTTGGAATTAATGCAAGTAGCGTTCAAGCNTTGGATATCATAGCCGGTACTTTTAACGCAGANTATGATGCTGCCAGTGCAGGNGTTGTTAATGTCGTAACTCGTGAAGGCGGTGAGAAANTNGAAGGACGTCTTTTCGTTCGAACGGGTATGGGTGGTTANAAGAATGCAGGTCCAGATGTTTANGAAAGTCTTGTTAACCCAGACCCAGCTGAAGACGGNACTGTGGATAAAACGACATACTTTGACCTCTATGAGCAGTCNGAAGCAACGCTTCGAGCTTCTGAAGANGCTGCCGACATAGCAAAGGCNGANAACTACTACACCTTCAATCCAANTAATGTGACATATGGAGATAATCCTTCACAGGAGGTAGAGCTATCGCTCGGTGGTCAGCTCCCCGGAACGGGAACAGGTTTTTATTTGACTAGCCGTTACCTCAATGATGAGGGACTATTCCCNAATACAGTTAATCGGACGCAGCGTACTTCTCTGAAACTCACCCAACGAGTTAATGATAACCTTAAAATTACTGGAAATGTTATGGTTGATGATGGTGGTGAGTTGGGTGGTTGGGTAAATCGAAATTTTACTGGAAAATATTCGTATTATCCTGAGGGTGCCATCGGTAACAAAAANTTGGGAACAATGGCTTATTTAGGGGCGAACTATTCGTTCTCGGCTAAGACGTTTTTAGATGTAAAGTTGTCGAGAGTGACGCGTTCGAGCTCCTTTGGTTATTCTGATGATGATGGGGATGGCAAGGTTGAAAAAGGTGAAGATGGTGATTTCATCTTTATCGATAGCGCTGCAGAATCTGAATTGTATCTTGGTGTCGACGGTAGTGGTGCTGATGCCAATGGTAATTTCACGTTTTTTACTACGAACCCGGGTAATTCGAAGAACTTCGATTTACCGTTCGGAGCAAATCAATACAGGCTCGGGCAACCAGGATTTTTCTTTGAGGAAGTAAATCGTGATGTTGTCCAGTTAAAAACGGACCTAACTCATCAACTAAATTTTAATCACCAAATAAAAATGGGTTTTCTATATCGTGCACACAATGTTTCACAACTAATGCAACGGACTCAAGTCACTGTTGGTTACAGTAAGCCGTTCCCGTTTGAAATTAGTCAGTACGAGCGTGCACCGAAGGAAACTGCTTTCTATCTGCAGGATAAGATTGAGTATGAGGGTATTGTTATCAATGCTGGCATCCGAATGGATGGTTTAGCAGTTGATGCAGAACAAATCCAGGATTTCTTCAGACCGTCAGAAGACGTGGAGTATACCTACAGTACGGGAGAAACTCATTTATATAGGCGTCCTGTTCGCGATGGAAGCGTGGATACGAAGTGGTTCATGCAACCGCGTTTAGGTATTTCGCATCCAATTAGCGAAAATGCGGCTATGCACTATTCATGGGGTAAGTTTTATTCCCCTCCATCTTTTTCCACATTGTATGACAATTACGATAGTTTCGCGAATCCGTCTTATCCAAGGATTTACGATGTAAACTCAGATCCAACAACTGCCACAGCATATGAAATGGGCTTACAGTATAGTTTTAGTCCTGAATACGTAGCAGATGTGACGGCTTATTATCGTGATATAGAGAACTATAACACGATAACCTTTGCTGTTAGCCCCTATAAGGACGAGGCATATAATGCGGGGTTTGCTAATTATTCTCTCCGTACTTCCGGTGGATATGCAGACAGCCGTGGTATAGAGGTTGGTATTGAGCGTCGAGCTAACAGTCGCATTAATGGGCGTTTTAACTACGCTTACAGTTACATAAAAGCTTCGCGTAGTGGGAATAATTCCACACCATTTCCTGATAAGACATCATTCTCGGGTACAACCGAATCTGATGTTGATGCAATCAATACGGCTTTGGCGAATAAAGAATCGTATAATACCTACCAATCTAACGTAAACGGTGGTGGTAATCCTTTAGTCTCTGGTTACGATAGAGCACATCGTATTGGACTGACGGTTATGGCTCAACTTCCTGCTGAAGTTGGCCTGTCATTGATTACTACTGCTGAGAGCGGTTTTCATTACAACATAACAGCTACCGGGGATGATCCTCGAGCTCGTGAGACAGATCGAGCTCCATGGAACATGAGGACCGATATGCGGTTAGATCGTGGCTTTTCTTTAGCTGGATATGAACTGGGAGCGTTTTTTGAGGTTAGAAATTTATTAGACAGAAATAATATTCTTACCTGGGATAACCGGAATGTGCCGAGCACAGCAAAATGGGAAGAAGATAAAGATCCCACCGGTGATCTTAACCGCGCTTTCACTAAAGAGAGTCAGGCCATTTACGACATTCCGAGGATGGCTAATCTCGGCATAACCGTCGATTTCTAGGAGGAGTTAAATCATGCTTACACGAGTAAACAAGACGTCGCTGTGGGCTTTGGCTCTGCTCGTTGTTATCGCCGGTGGAGCGTCCGCGCAAAAAGCGGGTGGTGTTTTTACTGCTGGTGATATTTGGGAGTCATTTTTGCCCAGTAACGCTGGACGTTACTACGGTGAAACAGAAAACGATCCTTTGAAAAGTTTCGTTTTATTCCGCGTCGGGAACTGGGATCGTCAATGGACGACCCCGACGCAGACTTATCCCGGAGGTGAAAATATTCATCTTCCTTGGGGGCAGGACATACAGATGTCGATGTATAGTTCAAAAGAGGTGAATAATTTTACGGATTCCAGTGCACCTCGAGCAAAAAACTATCTGTTGGGTTTTTATACGAACAATTTGGCAGGAGCTGGTGATGCCAGTCGCGACTTTACTTCTGACGGTGCAGTGTGGGCCGATAGAGACCGTAATGAAATGCATTATACCGGTTCCATGCCTACAAATCTTGGCGTAGACGTCAAGTGGCGTATGCGACAGTATGCGGCTAAT
>NZPK01000121.1 GCA_002693325.1 Gemmatimonadota bacterium
TTGCTGTGCTCGTTTCGTAGTTGATTTTTTATTGTTAAAAAGAATGAGTGCGATAGATAAAGTTCGTAGTCTTTCTATTTTACCCTTCCTAGAACTTTTATATATTCCGTATGTCTGTTTTTTCCCTGTTGCTGCTCGTCTTGGGCTTTTTACGTGGAAAAATTAAGGCTCGAAAAAACGTTTAGAACCCTTGATAGGCAGGTAGGTCACACGTATTGATTGTCAATTTTTACATAAGGTAAACATTACATTATGGCTTATTTGGTCGCATCAAAAACACTTCCGAGGTATATAAAACGCTACGCTCGGATCTTTTCGTTTAAACGTTTATTTAATATTGTTTCTGTCATTAGCTCAATGGTGATTTCGTGGATTATTCGTCGTCCTGTTGTTTGGGGCCAACCGTTTATGTTGATGGTTGAGCCAACTAACTATTGTAATCTTAAATGTCCTCTTTGCCCGTCTGGTAATGGTGAAATGAGTCGTCGACGGGGAAATATGTCAATCGATGATTTCAAAAAGATGGTAGATGAATTAGCACCGAAGTCTTTTATGATGATGATGTGGAATCAGGGCGAGCCATATTTGAATGGGTGTTTCAATGAGATGGTTCGTTATGCCCATGATAAGGGAATATTTACGTTTACCAGTACGAATGGGCATTATATAAGAAAGGACTCCGAAGCTGAATCGATCGTTAAATCCGGTCNGGATGAAATTATAGTCTCGCTTGATGGTGTTGATCAGGAAACTTACCAGCAATATCGTGTTGGCGGTGATATNAATAAGGTGTTTGATGGCGTAAAGAGACTTGTTGTCGCAAAAAAGCANCTGGGTCTTGAGACTCCATTTATCAATCTCCAGTTTATAGTNATGCGCCATAATCAACAAGATNTCAAGCATGCNGAACAACTCGCGAATGATTTGGGTGTAGACAAATTTTTGGTGAAGACTGCTCAGGTATACAGTAAATCCGATGCTGATAAATTCCTTCCTTCTGAAGATTCATATAGCCGTTATACGGAAACAGAGGATGGTTTAGTTGTAAAGGGACAGCCCGTGAGAGGTTGTAAGGTATTGTGGTACAGCACNATGGTAAATTGGAATGGNGATGTTGCACCNTGTTGTTTTGACAAANATGTAGATTTTAAAATGGGCTCCGCTTTCGAAAAAGGGTCCTTCAGCCANATTTGGAGGGGCCGACAATACATGGATTTTCGTAACACAGTTCTTCGTAATCGAGCAAGTGTTGACATGTGCCGCAATTGTTCAGAAGGATATCGTGGTATGTTTTCTCATGTTAAGGAATTACGTAGTTANTTTTTATGTCGTTTTCTTTTGAATATTGGCTGACAATCACATCACTTTTGATAATTCATGTTTATTGTTTTGGTATGATCTGGTTTGTTACCGGTATCCGTCAATACGCTTCAGAGGTAGTAGGTGATTTTAAAGTCAGTATTGTTGTTGCGGCCAGAGATGAAGCTAATCGGATTCAGGANCTTCTTTATGATCTTTCNATCCAAAACTTTTCTTACTATGAGGTTATTGTAGTTGATGATCATTCTCGTGATGGCACTGATCGAATTGTTCAAAATTGGTGCCAAAAAGATCGTAGGTTCAAATTAATTTCTNTGTCGGAGAATAAAGGAAAGAAGGCAGCCCTAACAGAAGGTATATCTAATTCTAACGGTGAAATAATTCTAACGACTGATGCAGATTGTAGGGTGGGAGTAGATTGGGTCTCTATGATGGTTCAATATTTCGCTCCTGACGTAGGTTTCGTAATTGGTTTTTCTCAAATAGAAAAACAAAAAACTAATCTTCGTTCATCCTTTGAAACTATCGATTTNTTGGGTCTTATGGCNTGTATTTGGGGTAGTTGCGGCCATGGGTATCCAATGGCTGCTTCCGGACAAAATTTGGCTTTTCGCAAATGTGTTTACGAGGAGGTTGGGGGGTATACNGATATTATGCACCGTGTTTCTGGCGATGATGTTTTACTTATGCAGAAAGTACGATTATTAGGAACATGGTTAATAGCTTTCGCCGACANCGATAAAGCGCNTGTTACACATCCTTGTTCATTATCGTGGAGTTCATTAATCAATCAAAGGTCACGTTGGGCTTCTAATGCACCCTTGATGTTGAGTGTTGCGCCATTTTTCTTCGTTTACCTAACTGCGGCTTATTTGGTCAATCTCTTTTTAATTGGCCTTCCGATACTTTACGTGTTTGGAAAATTCGAGCTTTGGCCGATTNTGATAATGCTTTTTGCTAAGCTATTAGTGGATTGGGTGATTTTTAGTCGCATTACAAAAAGAATAGGTAGGTGTGGTTTGAAAAGGTTTTGGCCATTCTGGGCAGTTTTGCAACCACTGTTTATCGTAGTAGTTGGCTTGATGGGGACGATGGGATTGTTTAGATGGAAACACAGGTCTCAACGTTGGGGNAGATCTGTTTAGNTTNTTGAAAGAATATATCGTGATCACATGATTNTTAGANANCNTCAAAAAAAAGCAATAAAGATAGATGTAGCTCTNTCAAAATCTTTTCCAAATTCCAAAGTAGAATTAGANTTTACAAATCCGATAGAATTACTNNTTGCNACTATNTTNTCNGCGCAGAGCACGGACGTTAAAGTTAATCAAGTTACGAAAGATTTGTTTCTAAAATACCCNAAATTNAANGANTATTTAGACGTGTCCCCCAATGAGTTTGAGTCTGATATCAGATCCATCGGGCTCTATAGACAGAAATCCAAAAATATTCTGGCTACTCTAAAAATTATTTTTGAAAAATTTGACAGCCAAGTTCCATCAACTATTGAGNACCTACTGTCGCTTCCCGGCGTTGGAAGAAAAAGTGCTAATGTTATTCTTGGGAATATTTTTGAAATTCCAGGAATTGTTGTTGATACTCATGTGACAAGAGTGAGTAGGAGGCTTGGATTGACAGACAACAGTAATCCTGTAGAGATTGAGCGCGATCTCGAAAGTTTATTGCCAAAACAAAAATGGATTAAATTTGGTCAAAGAATAGTGCTTCATGGTAGGTACATTTGCAAGGCAAAAAGGCCACTTTGCGAAGGCTGTAATATTGTATCAGAGTGTATTTCAAAAGATAAGATTTTTGATGGCTCCATTTAAGCCTTGTGCAGAAAATGTATGATNTCACCATCCTGTACAACGTAGTCCCGTCCTTTTTGCATAAACTTTCCTGCAGCCTTCAATTTTTCTTCATTTTCGTGTTCTATTAAGTCGTTATACGACATTATTTCTGCTCGAATAAAACCTTTCTCGATATCTGAGTGGATTGCTCTACCTGCTTGCGGTGCCAACGAATTTGTTTTAATCGTCCAGGCCCGCACTTCGTCAGTGCCAACTGTAAAAAATGATATGAGACCTAAGCTTTCGTAGCAAATCTGGGTTAGCCTATCGATTGTAGGTTCTGATAAACCAAGGTCCTGAAGGAAATCAGTTCGTTCCGGTTCCTCAAGTTGCATAAGCTCTTCTTCAATTTTTGCTGACACATTGACCCAGGAATATGTTGGATTNGGAAAGTCCTCTATTAGTTTTATTGTTTCCGAAGAATTTAGATTTTTCTCGTCCGTATTGATAATGTTTATGACTGTTTTTCGAGTCAATAGGGGATAACTTGACAAAAGCTTTTCATCTTCTGTGGAAAATTCATATGTNGACAAAGATCCTTTGACTTCTAGATAGGATTTCAATTGTGTAAGAAGTGTTTCTTCTGCTTTTATACCATCATCGTTTTTAGTTCTATTTTCTCGTGTCAATTTTTCAAGTCTTTTATCGATAAATATCAAATCATTGAATTGAAGCTCTTCTGCAAATCNNCTTATATCTCTTTGAGCGTCCACCGATCCGCTAATATGATACACAGATTCATCATCAAAATCTCGAATTACGTGGCAAATGGCATCTACATTTTCGAGAGACTTGACAGCTTCAGCGTTTCTTTCTGCATTTTCGTCAAGGTCAGGTAGGAGCTCGAATTCAATTACTGCAGGAGTCTCTTTAGCAGGTCGATACATGTTACATAACAAATTGAAGCGCGGATCTCTGACCTTAGCTAATCCTTGGGTTTGATTGGACATACCATCTGGAGTTTGTCCGGTCAGAAGCGAGAATAAGGTGTGTTTCCCAACTTTCGGATATCCAATTAATCCTAATTTCATTAGGTGACTCCAGCCATTTAGTATTTTATAACGTGAGTTTATACTACAACTACTATTAAAAAATAGGTTATTTTCTGTGGTTAACAACTTGCTTACACTATCAAAAATTGTAAATTGCTGTGAGATAAGAGTTGAAAAGATATTAAGTAATAGAGTCATTTATCTTAACACAATATTATAAATAGTTACCGTAACAGGAGAAATTATGGTCGAAGAAGGAAAGGTAGCCCCAGATTTTTCATTGCCCAATGCAGATGGTGAATTAATCAAGCTTTCTAGTTTTAAAGGTAAAAATATCGTTCTATATTTTTATCCCAAAGATAATACACCTGGGTGTACGAAGCAGGCCTGCGATTTTCGTGACTCAATACAGAATTATGATGCTGTTAACGCGGTTGTAATTGGGATCAGCCCTGACGATGAAGCTAGTCATAGAAAATTCCGTGATAAGTTTGATTTGCCGTTTCTACTCCTGGCTGACCCAGACCGTAAGGCGATTGAAGCTTATGGTGTATGGAAAGAGAAAAATATGTATGGGAAAAAGTATATGGGAGTAGAAAGATCTACTGTCGTTATTGATAAGGACGGTATCGTAGTGAAAATTATTCGCAAAGTAAAAGTTGACGGTCATATAGACTCGGTTCTGTCTATGCTGAGCTAATAAGATTGTTGAGAACTCCGTACCTGACCCCTCGGGCAGAAGCTGTAAAACCATCGATGTCGTTTTTTGTTAAAAACGCATATAATATTAAAATGCCGGCACTTATTATCTTGGATCGGTTAGGTCCAATCGCTGGGATCTTAGATAGTTGATCCGATGTTTTGTGTGCGTATTGTTCGTAACAATGCCTGACGAATGATGTTTTTATATATCGGCCGTGTAACACAGGATGCAAAATTTGTGTTTTTCCTGATTCAATAGCTGCAATAGTNAGTGCTGTCCCTGAAACTGCAATCAGCTGTGTATTTTTATCATGAAGAGAAAGACAACTTATTTCATCGANTATATCNGAGTATNTGTCATTAATTTTAGTTTTATTGTTTTTTTTATTAAGNGAATAGCGTTCGCTCAATCTGAGTGCTCCAATATTAACGGATTTTTTGGTGAGGAGTTTTTGNTTTGTNCCAGTGGCAACTTCTGTTGAACCTCCACCAATGTCGATAACCGAAATATTTTTAGTCTTAGCTAAACCATCGATTGCGCCCCAGTAAGTATATTCTGCTTCATCTGTAGCACTCATTACGCGAAGAGTTATTCCGGAGGTTTGGTAAACTCGGTTGATTAAATCCTCTTTATTGGTGGCGTCGCGTAAAGCGGACGTCCCCCATGCGATAAGATGCATGACATCCCAATTACTGGCTTTTTTTGCATAAATTTCTAATTGTTTACAGGCACGATCAATTGCGTCAATATTTAGTTTCCCAGTGGAGTCAACGCCTTGCCCTAGTCCTACAACAGCATGTTCATCTGTTAAAACCTGTATTTCACCATTCGCCTTTTTACGCCCAATTAACATTAATGCCGTGTTCGTCCCTAAGTCTATTACTCCTACTGTCTTTCCGAGCATGTGACTATCAGGTTTTTAAAAGGTGCGTAACTTCTGAAGGGGTTTGGGATGCAAGTAAAGCAGATCTAAAACTTGTTGCTCGGACTAAATTCGCAATTTGTGCCAAAAGTGGAATGTAATTCCGATAGTTTTCCCGAGGAGTTAATAGTAAAAAGATGAAGTGGATTTTTTCTCCTGTAGGGTTTTCAAAGTCAAGGCCGTCGGGGCATATTCCAAGCGAACCTATAATCCCTGGAAGGTTTTCTATGGGGGCATGCGGGATGGCAGTTTGATATCCTAAGGCTGTCGATGCTTGACGTTCTCTTTTATTGGCAGCGTTTAATACCATCTCGCGTTTTTCAGTAGGGAACTGTTCCTCTTCTATTAAGACGTCAATCATTTGCTCTATTGCTTCCCATTTATTTTTTGGGCGAAAGTTTAAACGAATCATTTGTTCCCAAAAAACCTTACTTAATTTGGTTTCAGCCGTTGATGCTGAACGGGCCATAAGGGTTGAACATTCGAGCCCGCTAGCAATTTTATCAGGGATTGATCCACTTAGATGTTCTTCTTGTCGCCAATCGTTTGAAGCTCCCATAACAACTAAATCAAAGTCTTTGGCATACTCCGTAACTGCAGGTACGACGTGTTTCGCTGATTTTATGTGGACAGCAGCAGAGATATTTAATAGATCTAATTGAACCTTCGTGTCTTCAAGTAATTGTTTACAATAACGTTTATGTATTGGATCTAGATTGTCGACGTTTAAGTTACGAGCTATCCGCAGGATTGCAATTTCGGCTCCCCATTTCTGTGCTAAATCGTACGCAATTTGAATGCCCAGGATTGAGTGAGGGCCGCCACCAGTAGGAACTAAAATGCGTTTAACTTTTTTTAAATTACGCTCTTTGAAAATCAATGTGTCAAGATTCAGGTCTTTTGTAAGAGATAGATTTTTTGATGCAAGAATAGAGATACTATTTATTTCGGCGCGCCAAGCCATGAAAATCATATTGCAGGATAGCTCTTTAATGTGTGATTGAATTTCTGTCACGATATCTACGCTATTTCCCACATGAACACTTGTTTTGACATTATTTTGTGTAGAGTTATCGGCAATAAANGATAGATCATTTAGGATGGCCTGTTTATCGAAACGTTCTTTCTGAGCAACATGGATTAGATGCAATTCGCCCTGGAGAGGACTGGCGATAATTGAGGCCAATTCGACAATTATATTGTCGTTTTTTGGGTCTTCGACAGGTACTAAAATATTTGGGTTNGTCGATGGCATTTAATAGGATTAAAGTAGGTGTTANATGTTAAACTGCATATCTCCTATTTCAATATAGCGACTACTATTAATTGCTGCCAAATCTATTCAATTATTGAAAGTTTGATTGACTTTTAAAATCAGATTATTTCTTTTTAGTAATTATNGCNGAANAATTAAATTTCGGAAATAAAGTGGTTTTACTAAGGAAATTGAGTAGAATATCTGCCACCCAAAAACTTGTAATAGGCTACTAAGACATCTACTTAAATTATCTCAATCGTGTTTGTTTGTTTGTGAACCCGGTTATTGTGGAGAAACGTTTGTTGATTGATTATGAAACGGTGATTTTACTAAATATTATCTGCTGTATTGCTGCAGTAGTTTCAGCGCTAACAGGATTTGGATATTCGTTACTAGCAACACCATGTGTTTCANTGATTATGGCACCTCGTTTGGCAGTTCCTTTGGTACTGTTTACTTCTTTGGTTTTGNTGGCCATGTTGACAATTGATGCCTGGCGCAAAATGGATTTTTGTNGNATTAGACATTGGCTAATTGGTGCTGTGCCNACGATATGGATTGGTGGCACGGTTCTGGCTTCTTTTGCGGATACGTATATGCGATTATTTATTGGATTTGCAACCTTGTTTGGGGCCTTAGTAATGTGGTGTCGCCCTGGTGTTCCGTTTAAAAATGAACGGCCTTGGGCTATTTTCTCTGGTGTATTTAGTGGAATTATGGCCGGTGCTTCTAGCATGTCCGGNCCTCCAGTTGTCTTGTTCGGTATAAAACAGCAATGGGAACATGAATCGTTTAGAGCTTCATTGATTGGCTATTTTTCTTTAGTGCATTTGATAGCATTATTGATTTTAGGTAAGCTAGGTGTAACTGGTGTTGAGCATATAAGTCAAGGTGGTTTGATGTTACCAGGTCTCTTATTTGGTTTTTTTATAGGAATAAAATATCGGGAACGGGTTGACAGCCATTTTTTTCGTAGGATAGCATTGGCGTTACTATGTTTAACAGGTAGTCTGGCTCTATGTTTTTAAAAAGATCTACGGTTTTTTTTATTAAATGGATTGTTAACTGAAAAGAACTTTAAGTGTCNAACGGAAAAAACGTCCTACTAATTACCACTGACCAGCAACACTGGAATACTCTTGGATGCATTAATTCAGAAATATCTACGCCTAACCTTGATAGGTTAGCTTCCGAAGGTATTACTTGTAACAGAGCATATTGTCCTAA
This sequence comes from Gemmatimonadota bacterium, assembly GCA_002693325.1. Classification (GTDB taxonomy): domain Bacteria; phylum Latescibacterota; class UBA2968; order UBA8231; family UBA8231. The sequence continues at coordinate 8,273 of NZPK01000121.1, forward strand.
CCCAACCTGTACACCTACTAGGGCTTCCATAATAACTGGACTTTATCCGAGCCAGCATGGAGCCTGGTCTTTGGGTACTAAGTTGTCTGAAGACCTTCACGTGNTCGGTGATGATTTTTGTTCGGCAGGATATGAAACAGGCCTTGTCGGCAAAGCACACTTCCAACCTTTAACTGAGACGACGAAATTTAGCTCGTTGGAGTCATACCCGAAATTACAAGACCTAGAATTTTGGCGGAAGTTTAATGGACCGTTTTATGGTTTTAATCGAGTTCGTTTAGCGCGNAATCACGCCGATGAGGCACATGTTGGACAACACTACGCCATTTGGATGGAAGATAAAGGATTGGATAATTGGCGGGATTATTTTAGGCCTCCGACGGGAAATAATATTTCACAAAGACATTGTTGGGAGATCCCTGAGGACTATCATTACAACACTTGGATTGCTGAGGAATGTTGTGATTTACTTGATTCTTTTAAATGTAACGAAGAATCATTCTTTNTATGGGCAAGTTTCTTCGATCCCCACCCACCATATTTAGTTCCGAAGCCATGGGACGAGATGTATGACCCGAAAAAACTGACTATACCCAGTGTTCAACCAGGTGAACACGATAAAAATCCTCCACATTTTAAACTCNCTCAACAAGATTCACCAGATTTTTCTTCCTGGANTGAATCTGGATATGGCATTCATGGTTTTCATTCACATAAACGGGAAGATTTAGCCAAAGATGTAGCTGTTTATTATGGGATGGTTAGCATGTTGGATAAGTATGTGGGACAAATATTAAGGAGATTGGATGACTTGGGTCTGACAGAGAAAACATTAGTTGTTTTCACATCGGATCACGGACATTTATTCGGCCATCATGGTCTTACGGCTAAGGGTCCCTTTCATTACGAGGATTTNTTACGCGTTCCGTTTGTTGTTCGGTGTCCTGGTGTAATACCCGAAGGTGAAAAGTGTAATTCGCTNATTTCGTTGGTTGACCTACCAACCACATTTCTCAACTGGACCGATATTGATGTTCCGGAGTGGATGGTTGGTAAAAATCAAATGCCTGTTTTTTTAAGAGAAATCGATTCAGTTAGAGATGAGGTCGTTGTAGAAAATAGGCAAGAATGTACTACTGTTCATGTAAAAACTTTAGTTACTGAACGCTTTAAACTTACTGTTTATCTCAATAAGACATACGGTGAATTATTTGATTTAGAGGAAGACCCTCAAGAATTAGAAAATCTTTGGGATTGTAATGCATATCAAGATTTAAAAGTAACTCTCTTAAACCGTTTATTATTTGCAGAAATGGAAAAAGAACCTATATGGATGCCCAAAGTATCTGGAGCGTAGGGCAGTGAAAAATAGATTTTACAGTACGAAAGTAAACGATTAGATATCTTTTGAAAAAATTTGTATAGAATAAACGAGAGCAATCCACACCAACTTTGTGGGGAAGAATATGAAAATTCTTATTACTGGTATTACCGGACGTATTGGTGCTAATTTAGCGGCTCACTTAGTTCAGGATGGNCATTCTGTCAGAGGTTTTGTTTGGCCAAGGGATTCCCGTGTGNCTAACCTGAATCAATTAGGTGTGGAATTAGTACATGGTAGTTTAACCGATAAGTCTCAAGTTGAAGAAGTAGTAAAAGGTTGTGANATCATTTTTCATCTTGGGGCTGCATTTCAAGGAGGGGGACCATTTACCGAGGAAGAGTATTTTGAAATAAATGTACGTGGAACTTTCAATGTTTTAGAATCAGCTAGAGTCAGTGGCGTACAGCAGATAGTTTTTGCGAGCTCTGATGCGCTATATGAAAAATACATACCCGGCGGTATTCAATCCCCAATTACTGAAACCATGCCTATTGAACCTCGTGGGGCATATGCTCTTAGCAAGAGCTTAGGTGAAAATTTATGCTTGGGCTACTGGCGTTCGTATGATGTCCCCGTGACTATTTGTCGCTTTGCTATGGTACGTGCAGCTGATGAGATTTTAGATTTCCCTCAATTTTATTTGAGTTCATTGTGGCAGACCTATTCTGAATTAGAGAGTGTTTGGAAAGACAGTAAAAAAGAAAGTTTGGTTGTATTAAAAGATTCGAATGGTCGCGTCTTTAAAAAACATATAGCAGATGCTCGCGATATTGTTCATGGCTGTAAATGTGTGATCGGTAAAGAGAAGTCGGTGGGCCAAATTTACCAGTTGGCGGGTCCTACTGCGTTTACTTGGGACGAAGCGATTGCAAGGTTGGCCGACATTAGGTCACTGCCTGTGTTAGAAGTTAAAGTAGAGGGGGTTCCAACGTTTTATGAATTTTCTATTGAAAAAGCAGAGCGCGATCTAAAATTTATGCCACAGTATGACATAACGAGAATGATTGATGATGCCCTAAGTTTTCAGAGCGGGAATACTTTGGGTGTATTGCCACATGGTTAAAGAATAAAAATTTTCCTGTAATTGGATCTTTGGGGTATGAGTAAAGAGTGGTAAAGAGGATAATATGGACATTGATGCTTTAAAAGAAAATGTTTGTGCTAGCATAGACGCAAAAGAGAAAGAAATTGTCCAAATTGGTGAAAGTATTATGGACAGTCCTGAATTAGGTTTTAAAGAATTCAATACAGCTGAAAAAGTATGTGAATTTTTTCAAAAACTAAATTTGCCATACGAGGATAAGCTTGCTCGAACTGGCGTTAAAGCCCGCCTTAAAGGAGAAAATCCAGGCCCAAGGGTAGCAATAATGGGCGAATTAGATGCATTGATTTTACCGGAACATCCTCGCTCTGATACTGAGACAGGTGCTGCTCATGCTTGTGGCCACAATGCGCAAATTGCCGGGATGTTAGGTGCAGCGTTTGGACTTGTTGATTCACGTATTTCAAAGTATTTATGCGGAGAAGTGGTTTTTTTTGCAGTTCCTGCTGAAGAGTTTGTCGAAATAGAATACAGATCTGAGCTAATCCGAAGTGGAAAAATTAGCTATATGGCGGGTAAGCCCGAATTAGTAAAACTGGGTCACTTCGATGATGTTGATATGGCATTGATGATACATAGTAGTAGTTCCGAATCAGTGGACGGGGCTATGGGCTTAGCTGCTTCCAGCAACGGTTTTGTCGCGAAGACTGTGAAATTTATTGGCCGAGCGGCGCACGCCGGTGCTGCTCCTGAAAAAGGAGTGAATGCTTTAAGTGCAGCTCACCTGTCTCTGAGTGCAATTGATGCGCAACGTTCGACATTTCGCGATGAAGATTGTGTCAGAGTGCATCCGATTATAACGAATGGTGGAAGTATCGTGAATATTATCCCGTCTGAAATTTCTATGGAAACCTACGTTCGGGCCAAGACAGCTGAGGCTATAAGTGATGCGGAGGAAAAAGTGGATAGAGCATTGAGGGGAGCTGCGCTTGCTATGGGATGTGAAGTTATGATAGAGACTGTTCCAGGATATATGCCTCTAATTAACAGTCCAGGGCTTGCTTCATTGTTCCGTACTAATGCGAAAATGATTTTTGGAGCAGATAAATACCGGGATTATCCGCATAGTGGAGGATCTACAGATGCTGGTGATTTAAGTCAAATTATGCCCGTTCTTCATCCGTCAATGACAGGTGCTACAGGTACTATTCACGGTAAAGATTGGAAGATTTCAGATCAGTATTCTGGTTATGTTGCTCCAGCTAAAACATTAGCAATGATGGTAATAGATTTACTTTGTGGACACCAGGCAAAATGCATTCTGGCTGAAGAGTCACCTAAAATGAGTTTTGATGCATATTTGAGATTACAAGATAAATTCTTTAGACGTGAAATTTACAGTTCCGAGGGAGAATTGATATGAAATTAGGTCTGGTTACGTACAATTTAGCACATGAGTGGGATTTTGATACTCTCGAACGTAATTGTATGGAGACGGGTTTTACAGGTGTAGAATTACGTACTCAACATGCGCATGGAATTGAAGTTACTCTCGATCAGACTGCAAGGAAGACATTTAAAAAGCGTATTATGGATTCGCCTATAGACGTTGTTGGCCTAGGTAGTATTTTCGAATATGATTCACCGGACGAGCGGGTGTTACAGGAAAATATTGAAGGTACAAAGGAGTATATCCGACTAGCTCATGACTTGGGTATAACTGGTATAAAGGTGAGACCCAATAGATTACATGAGAGTGCAGGAGTTGACCGGAATGAAACACTCAGACAGATTGGTCTATCCCTTAATCAGTGTGCGGAATATGGGCAGGAATATGGAGTCCAGTTGCGAATTGAGGTTCATGGCAGCGATACATGTGACCCAAAATTAATGCAAAAGATTATGGATGCTGCTCCATGCTCAAATGCCACAGTGTGTTGGAATTCCAATGATTCCGATATGGTGGAAGGAGATATTGATGAGAATTTCTCCTTATTGGCTGATAGAATAGGCATGGTACATATTACCGAGCTTTGGACTTCATATCCGTGGGCCCGACTCTTTCAATTACTCACGAAAAACGGCTATTCTGGTTACTGTCTAGCCGAAGTCTCCGCTAGTCAAGATCCCATACGATTCATGCACTACTATCGTGCTCTTTTTGAAGCACTTTCCGGTGCCGAATAGTATGCCGGAATTAGCCTATGTAAACGGTATATTTGTCGAATTGTCAGAGGCGCGGATACCAATTGAAGATAGAGGCTACCAATTTGCAGATGGGGTGTACGAGGTTATAGGCACATACAACGGACGTCCGTTCGCTATGGAAGAACATTTGGTGCGTTTGCAATATAGTTTAGATGAACTTGCTATAAGGCTGAATGTATCAGATTATGGAATAGGCAGGATAGTCTCGGCTGGAATAAGAAGGGCGAATTTCGAGGAGACGCTTGTATATATTCAAATTACTCGGGGCGTAGCTCCCAGGCGACATGAATTCCCAAGCGCCGATGTAAAACCTTCAATAGTTATGACATTCAAATCTCTCGAACGTCTCCCACAAGAGATATATGATAAAGGAGTGAAGTTAATATCTTTCCCCGATCTCCGCTGGGGGCGATGCGATATAAAGAGTACAGCACTTCTTGCTAACGTGTTAGCAAAGCAACAGGCGACAAAACAAGGGGCATTCGAAGCTCTCCTTGTGAATACTGAAGGATTTATTACTGAAGGATCTTCAACCAGTGTTTTTTGGGTAAAGCAAGAAAAACTGTTTGTTACTCCTTCGGGCAAAAATATTTTGCCAAGTATAACTCGGAAAATTTTGATGGAAATTGCTGGTGAATTAGGTATTGAAACTTGTCAGTTTGCCTGCCGACTCGAAGATTTGTTAAAAGCCGATGAAGTAATATTGGCCGGAACTACGACTGAAGCAGTTTCGGTAACTGAGATTGATGAAAAGGTTATAGGTACAGGGAGCCCCGGAGTGATGGTTAAGAGAATCCGCAGAGCTTTCTTGAACCGCTGTTAATTCCTTATAAAAAATATCGGAGCAACAAGTTTATTGTTGCTCCGATCGAGAATCGAACCAAGAAAAAGTATGAGTGTTAGTGAATTACGACCATTTTTGTTTCGGTCATTTCTTCGACAGCATACTTCGGTCCTTCTTTACCCATACCGCTATCTTTAAGTCCGCCATAGGGCATTAGGTCTGCTCGCCATTGCGTTCCCCAGTTAATATGAATGTTTCCTGACTTTACCTGTTGGGCATATTGTACAGCCCAATTAATGTTCTCAGTAAAGATTGCAGCGCTTAGGCCATAATTGGTATCATTTGCCTGCGCAATGGCGCTATCAATATCGTCAAATCGACTTACAGCTACAGCTGGACCAAATATCTCATCACATGATATACGCATAGCAGGATCAACGTCGGCTACAATAGTAGGTGCATGCAGGGTTCCCTCGCGCGTACCACCAGTTATCAAATTTGCTCCTCCAGAAACAGCATCTGTAATCCAAGCATTTACCCGTTCTGCGTCACTATCTCTAATCATAGGTCCCATCTTCGTTTCTGAATCTAATGGGTTACCTGTGGTAATTGCTTCTACTGTCGGTTTCAATACTTCAAGGAAGTCGTTATAAATAGCATCATTTACCATAATCCGCTGAGCTGATATGCAAACCTGGCCAGCATTTGCAAATCCAGTCGTCGCTGTAGCTGCGGCAACTTTTTCCAAGTCAGCATCTGCCATTACAATAAGCGGGGCATTTGAACCTAGTTCCATTGTAACTTTTTTAAGCCCAGCTTTTTGACAAATATGCTCACCTATATCGCGGCTTCCAGTAAAACTTATCTTCCGAACACGGGAGTCACTAGATATCGCATCGCCTATCACTCCTCCGGATCCTGTAACACATTGAATAGCTTCTGGCGGGACACCCGCCTCCAGCAAAATCTCAACTAATTTCAAGGAAGACAATGGGGTATCCGTAGCAGGTTTGATGACTATTGAATTTCCGGCAGCAAGGGCCGGACCGACTTTGTGACAGACCAAGTTTAAGGGAAAGTTAAAAGGTGTAATCGCAGCTACTACACCACAAGGTACTCGTAGTGTGAAACCAAATTTACCTGCTCCGTTGGAAGCTCCGCTCAGATCTAAAGTCTCTCCTGTTAATCTTTTGGCTTCCTCTGCAGCGAGTTCAATGGTTTCTTGGGCCCGTGCTGCTTCTCCTAAGCCCTCGGCTAAGACCTTACCTTCTTCAAGCGTAATTGTACGCCCTAAATCATCGATACGATCTGTCATTAGTTCCGCAGCACGGTGAAGAATTTTATAGCGTTCATAGGCGGGCATATTTGCCATAACGACGGCACCTCGTTCAGCCGATGTAATGGCTGCTTCTACATCACTAGCGGTAGCACTCGGTATTGTATCAACAACGCTCTGGTCGAACGGGTTTAATACTTCGATTTTTGTTTCGCGATCAACCCACTCGCCACCGATATACATTTTCATGGTTTCCTGTCTCCAGATTAAAGATGGTCAACGTGTTGGTGACCAATTATTAGAAAAAATCGTCTACTCTATACTTTGCGCGCAGCGGATTCCTTGAAGTTCTGATTTTATGCCCGGTGACCCATAAAGCCGTGTAGCGATCCGGATATTATGGAGATCGGGTGTTCCGTAAGACCCACCTTTAATCACACGCATCCGGCCCGCTGTCGGACCTTGAGGATCTGTTGCACCCTCCGATCTACTATAGTAATCAAAATCGAGCCAATCGTGTACCCATTCTTCTGCATTACCTATCATATCCTGGATACCAAATGGGCTGACTCCATCAGGAAAACTCCCCGGGGGAGAAGTATAACGCCAACCATCAGCATACGCGTTGCCCTCGGGCTTATAGTTTGCTCGCCAAATACCTTCGTGATTTGGGCTTACATTACCCCAGGAGTAAGTGCGATAGACGCCATCGCCTCCGCGTGCAGCATATTCCCATTCGGCTTCAGTGGGGAGGCGTTTTCCTGCCCATTTGCAGTAGGAATACGCATCAAACCAGTTTATTCCAACAACGGGATGTGCCGGAACAGTTAAATTTTCATTTACGTACTGTCGGCTGTGATTTTGGTCTGGAGGTTGATATTCATGATCAAAATCATGGTCAGTTGAAGAATTGATTGATTCAAGAAAGCGATCGTACTGGGTATTGGTTATTTCGTATGTGTCTAAATAAAAAGAACTGATTGTAACAGAATGTAGCGGTTTTTCAGCGAGATAATTTTTCCAGCTTTTAAAGTATAAATCATCAAGTTCACCCTCTCGGCTTCCCATCCTGAAAGATCCGCCCGAGATAAGCCGCATTTCACTTCCGTCTTCTGATGTTTTCACAGGCGGCGGATCCGTACCGCACGCTAATAAACCAAGACTAATTACGAGAATCGCATAAAAGATAGAAAAAACATTTTTCAACTTTGTCCTTCTCCTGCGTTATTGCTATTAATGGTGTGTGTAGAAAATTTAGCATGGTCTTCTATTTTGTCAAAGATTCCCAGCCCTATTCGATTTTTCAAATCGATTGGATCGCCAGAAGAATCGGATAAAGGCTTTGCGGGCTCTTCTTTTTTAGTGATATAGCTTACGGAAATTAGTGCAATTGTAGCCGGCAAAACGGCAAGTAAATCAGCTGGTAGATCCTGTACGACAAAGGGGAATAATTGCCAGGATGTAAACCCTACAAATATAGAGGAAAGACAGCCTGGAGTATTCGCTTTTGACCACCAGATACCTGCTGTAAGCGGTACGAATAGAGTTGCTAATAACACCGACCAAGAATTTACCATCAAGTCATATACGGAACCTGATTGTAAAGCGAGCCACATAGAAACGAGGCCGCAAATTACTACCGAGATTCGGGAAATTGTGACTGTTGTTGAATCCGCGGCATTTGGTCTAAAGGAACGCAACAGGTCCCATCCAATTACGCTTGCAGGAGCCAATAATGCACTATCTGCACTAGAAAGTAATGCTGAAATCAACGCTCCGGTAAATATGATGAGTGCCACATCAGGTAGGTAGGTAATGGCCATCTTCATCATTATCAAATCAGGGTTAGATAGTTCTGGAAATAAAACGCTCCCTGCGAGTCCCAAAAAAACAGGTATCAAGCCAATGGTTACATAAAGAATTCCGGCTAAATATGCACTTTGATACGCTACTTTCTCATTTTTGCTGGATAGACTGCGTTGAATGAGATCTTGACCTGCTAAATTGCCGAGGCCGATAACAAGCCAATCTCTCATGTACGCGAACCAGACCGATGAATCAGAAACTTGAGGATATAAGTTAAATCTTTCGGAAGGGATTTGTTTTGCAAGTGTATCCCATCCTCCTACATCGTTCAATAAAATTGGGGTGATTATTAACAGGCCCAGAACCAAAATAGTGATTTGAATGAGGTCGGTTAAAGTAACGGCCCACATCCCTCCGCCAACGGTATAGATTATGACGGCTACACCTGCAATTATTATGCTGATTGTGGGATCTATGGCAGTGAGGCTTTGTAGAATGCGTCCGAATGCCACCATTAACGAAGCGACCCAGCCGATATATGCGGGGATCGTACATAGACTGGCAACTAGGCTTGCTCTGCGGTCGTATCGGCTGCCAAAGAAACTAGCAATGGTCATTATTCCCATTCTCCTTAGGACCCTTACGTAAAACAGGCCGGCTAGGAATAAGCATAAAGCTGCACCGAAAGGATCTGCAATGACGGCTAAAAACCCTCCTTTGTATGCGGCACTTGCTGCACCTATACATATGCCCCCGCCAAACCATGTTGCTGCCAAAGTTGCTGTGCAGAAGGGTAGAGAAAGTTTCTTACCGGCTACAATGAAGTCTGTTGCACTTTTGACCTTCTTGGTCGAGTATAAGCCAATTAACAACATGACTGACATGTAAACTGATAGTCCGATGAGTATCGAATCCATATTTTTCCTTATGAGTTTGGTATATGGAAAAAACCTAAGGAAACCTCTATGGTAGGGAAACATTGTTTTTATTTATTGTTTTCTTGACAGCGATTATTCCGGTCATATATTCCTCGCCAACTATGTGAGGCAATCAAGCTATGGATAAAGTTTACAAAGTAGATACAATCATTTCTCAAAAATTGGCTGAACTCTACAATACTCTTGTTCAGGAATTTGAGCGCAATAGCAGCATTCCATTATCGGATGTTAACCGAACTTTACTGCAGACAGGAATGGTCCATCAATTGGAAATGATGATGGGGTTAGGCTTAATTCGTGATGAGGAAATTCGAAATAAGCTTGAAAATTTAATCGATGAGATCGCTCGTGATACCATACACTGGGAGGTGGTTCAAATGGCTCGTGCCCATTGGCGGAGATCTGGGACAGACGGTCAGGGAGGAGCCTTCGACATCAAAGCATGAGGACAGTTTGTTGCTTTTTGGCATCCTAAGATATTGATTAAATTGAATTTAGTTCGTTTTTTGTTTGGTTGACATCCTCTGTATCACTATTTATTTTTGGAGGGTAAAATTGGTTGATGAAAATTCCTCACTTGCAGAGCATTATAAGCAACCTCGTAATGCCGGTTTACTTTCTGATGCTGATGTGATCGTCGAAGCTGAGAACCCAGTATGCGGCGATATCATGCGTTTGTCGGTAAAGTCTGATGGTCAAACGATACTGGACGTGGGCTGTCAGACGTTTGGTTGCGCACCAGCTGTTGCAGCCGGTTCGCTGTTGAGTGAGATGATTAAAGGAAAGCCTGTAGAAATAGTTCAGGAAATTAAAAAGGTAGACATTGATGACGGTTTAGGTGGACTACCACCGTTAAAAAGACATGTAGCTTCTCTAGGAAAGAATGTTTTAGAAAAATTGGCAGATAAACTTATTAGAAAGGATTACAAAATGGCTTATTCATTACCTGACTTACCTTATGCGTACGATGCACTTGAACCGCATATAGATGCACGAACCATGGAAATACATCATACCAAGCATCACAATACCTATATCACCAATGTCAATACGGCTCTGGAAGGGCATGAAGGATTGGCTTCTAAGTCTATTGAGGAACTCATTTCGGATCTGGATTCCGTGCCTGAAGCAATAAGAACAGCCGTGCGCAATAATGGTGGTGGACACGCCAACCATAGTCTATTTTGGACGATCATGAGTGGTAATGGCGGCGGAAATCCGAGTGGAGATTTGGCTGCTGCAATCGATTCGGATCTTGGAGGTATGGATTCTTTTAAGGATGCTTTTTCTACGGCTGGTGCAACGCGTTTTGGATCTGGGTGGGCATGGCTAGTAGTTAAGGAAGGAAAGTTAGCTGTATTGAGCACCCCTAATCAAGATTCGCCTTTAATGGATGGTTCGGGTACTCCGATTTTAGGCTTAGATGTTTGGGAGCATGCCTACTATTTGAACTATCAAAATCGTCGTCCGGATTATATGGCTGCCTTTTTCAATGTAATCGATTGGAACGCCGTTGCTGGACGCTTTGCCGCTGCAAAGTAGGTAGTAGGAGATTACTTTGGCGGCTATTTCGGTTGGGAGCAAGGCACCTGATTTTACCTTAAAATCGGCAAATATGCGAGACATTCGGTTATCTGAATCCGAAAATCCAATAACTTTGCTGTTATTCGTTCCTTTTGCCTTTTCCGAGGTTTGTACAAACGAACTTTGTGGGGTTACCCAGGACCTGGATACATTTAAAAGTTTGAAAGCAAGGGTCCTGGGTATTAGCTGTGATAGTCCTTTCGCACTCAAAGCGTGGTCTGACCACAGTAACATTGGCATCGATCTGCTTAGTGATTTTGATGGTAGCGTAGCCGAGGCCTTCGGAGTTTTATATGATCAGTTTTTGGGATATAAGCGGGTGGCAATGCGAGCAGCTTTTGTTATTGATAATCGCCAGATAGTGAGGAGGTCGATTGTTTCTGAGGACGCAAGAAATATACCAGATCTATCAGACATAAAGTCATTTTTATCAAGGCTAAGTTGCTCGGATTAGTAACATCCGTGTTATCCGAAGTGTAATTGAAGACTATCCATGTCGTTTTGTTTTTT
>NZPK01000122.1 GCA_002693325.1 Gemmatimonadota bacterium
AAGCCGACCAGTGCGTAACTTATGAAGGTCTACTCGAGTCTCGGCACTGAGTAAACGTTGAGCTAACTGCGTTTTAGACATTTCCAAACTAAAAATAGCAACACCCCTATTCTGATCATTTTCGATACTGGACAAAGCAGCATTTCGGGCAATCGACAACGCAAAAGCAGTCTTTCCTACGCTTGGCCGGGCAGCCAAAATAATTAAATCACCACCTTGAAGTCCAGCAGTCTGGTTATTCAAATCGGGGAAACCTGTATCAATACCAGAAACCGTGCTAGAACGATTGTGTGCTCGCTCTATTTGATCGAGTGTTTCACCCATTACGTGTTCTAAAGCCTGGAAACCCTCACCAATATGATTTTCAGATAAGGAAAAAATTCGCTCTTCAGTTCTATCTATGAGAAACTGAACCTCCTCGGTACCATTATAGGCTTGCTCAATAACCTCATTTGCAGTTTCAATTAACTTTCTGCTTAGTGCTTTATCCAGTACGATTCTCGCATGATGATCAACATTTGCCGAAGTAGCAACTTCCGAAGCCAGTTTAGCGAGATAGCTAATACCCCCTATACTTTCAAGTTGTTCCTGTCGCCTAAGCTCTTCAGATAAAGTCAATTGATCTACAGCTTCATTTTTCTCGTATAAAACAATCATAGCATTAAAAACAACTCCATTGGCGGTATGATAAAAGCTATTTCCATCAAGAATCTCCAACGCTCGGCCTATAGCCTGAGCGTCTATCATCATAGCACCCAAGACAGCCTGTTCAACTTCGACAGCTTGTGGCGGCATTCTTTCGATAGAATTGCCTCTGTTGTTAAAAGACCTAACGCCATTTCTTCTATCTTGTTGATCTGGACGGCCTTTCCCTTCATTATTTCTTTCCTGCATACATTTTTTCCTTAAAGTTCTACGCCGTCGTAAAGTCGGCGAACTTTTTTCATATCCTCCCAAGTAGGACGTTTCCACTGAGGATTTCGCAATAAGGCAGCCGGATGATACGTAGCTACTAACGGTATATCTTTGTAAAAATTAGTAGCTAATCGCATGCGGCCCATAGGTTCATTACTATCCAGCAATGTTTGCGCAGCAAATCGACCCAGGGTACATATAACCCGCGGAGCGATGATTTCTATCTGTTTTGCCAAATATGGCTCACAAGTTTTAATTTCCTCAATCCGTGGGTCTCGGTTATTTGGCGGCCGGCATTTGAGTATGTTGCAGATATAGACATCTTTACGAGTTAAATCGATTGCTTCAATTATCTTAGTTAGTAATTCTCCAGCAGGTCCTACAAACGGTTCCCCAGTACGATCTTCCTCGTGCCCCGGAGCTTCTCCTACGAACATAATATCTGCATCCTTACTCCCAGCTCCAAAAACAAAATTCCTCCTAGTTTTACCCAATTCACAACGTAAACATCCGCTTATACTTTCACGAAAAGAGTCAATATCCAAAGGAATCGATGTTTTGGCCTGCTTCGTACTTACTGTATCTGAATAATCGTTGATTAATACATTTTCAACCTCTTTATTGGGAAGTCCTTTTTCCGTATTCGAATGCGCCTCGAAGTCTTTGGGTAAAATAAAATATTCCCCCTCAAACAGCTGAATATCTTTTATGTGATTATAAATCGAATTAATGCTGTCAGATGAATAAAGACCATCAGTCATCATAAAAAAATTCGCCTAATATTAATCCAAATCAAAAGAGGAATTTCCTGAATTAAATTCAACTAAACAATCTAATATTTTATTAGCCACATCATCCTTACTCATTTTGGGCAACTCCAAAACCTTTCCAAAACGATCAATAATCGTAACTACATTCGTATCATGCCCAAAACCAGCTCCATCAACCAATAAGTTATTTACGACAACAATATCTCCCTGTTTACCCTTCAACTTGTCTTTCGCATTAGTTATATCAGATTCAGTTTCCATAGCAAAGAGAACCACTTTCCTATCTTCTTTGGATGCACCTAGTTCTGCTGCGATATCTTCATTTTCAGTTAAATCGATGGATATGTTAGGTTTATGACGTTTTATTTTTCGATCGAGTTTTTCCATAGGTCGATAATCAGAAACAGCGGCAGCTAAAATAGCAATATCCGAACCCTCAAATAATCTTATACACTCAGAATGCATCTCTTTTGCCGACCGAACTAAAACTGTTTCTATTCCTTCAATTGCTTCAAGATTCGTTGGTCCTGAAATAAGTGTCACGTCTGCGCCACGAAATTTTGCTCGCTTAGCAACGGCGTATCCCATCTTTCCAGTTGAGCGGTTACCTATAAACCTCACAGGGTCAACATCTTCAAAGGTCGGTCCAGCCGTAACAAGAATCTTCAAACCGTTAAGATCACTACAATTAAAATTTCCCTCTATGATATCGACTATATGTTTTGGCTCTGGCAGACGTCCCCTTCCACGCGCGCCCGATGCCAAATCTCCCGATTCAGGTTCTATCCAACCCCATCCACGTGTCCTAAGTTTTTCGACATTCTCTTTTACTGCAGGATTGAGCAACATCTTATGCTCCATAGCAGGAGCCATAACGACTGGGCATTCGACACTTAAAAGTAATGTTGACAACAAATCATCAGCCACGCCGTGAGCCGCCTTTGCTATAATATTTGCAGTAGCAGGTACAATTGCGACACATTCTGCCCATTCAGCTAAACCTACGTGAACCACTGCAAATTCTGAATCTCCACAAAATAAGTCAGAATATACTTTATTTCGTGATAATACTCCCAGTGTTTGAGGTGTTACAAATTGTTTCGCGCTCTCGGTGACTACTATCCTGACATCGGCTCCACGTTTTTTCAACTCTCGAACCACAAACGGGGCTTTATATGCAGCAATCCCTCCACTCACACACATTAAAATTCGACGCCCTTTTAACAATTGCTCTCTCCTGCCAATCTGTCTTGAATTTTCGATACTACTTCATCAACAGAATTAAATTCTGTATCTATAACGAGATCGTAGATAGATAAATCGCGTAAATCGATGTCATGAAAATCTCTATAGCGTTTTATTTCTGATTCTTCACGCACCTTCATTTTATCCAAAGCATTTGAATCAGCTTCACGTAACGCCAAACGATTTGCTCTCACAGAAATATCAGCTTCTAACCACACCCGCAATGCAATTATTTCCTTTTGCAAAGTCATCCACCCAACTAAACGGCCTTCCATTATAATTGGGTCTCCTTTTTCTGCATAACTGATCATTTTTTCGTCTAGCTCTAAGTCTATTGTTGGGTCAGTTTCTGCATGAGCTCCAAACTCATTCAAATCCATATTAGCTNCCTTAGCCAATTCTCGAAATATTTCCCCCGCATTAATGTATGACCAACTTAGTTTATCGGATAGTTTGTCACTTGTAGTACTTGTTCCACTCCCGGGCAGACCACTCAATGTAACAATCGAATATTTCATTTTAAACCAAATTTTGCACCTGTTCCCGAATTCGCTCTAGCTCTTCTTTGATTTCAAGTATTTTGTGAACGATATTCGTATTTGCCGCCTTAGAGCAAACAGTGTTTGCTTCGCGATTCATTTCCTGAAGTAAAAAATTAAACTTTCTTCCAATCTCTCCCCCCTTATGCAACGTTTCCAGAAACTGTTCATTATGACTATCAAATCTAACTAATTCTTCTGTTATATCACTTCTTTCAGCAATTAATGTAATTTCCATCGCTAAACGAACCTCATCAATTTCTCTTGAGTCTAACAAATTACATATTTTTTCACGGAGTCGGTCATTCACTTGTTTTCTAACGACAGGAACTTCCTCGGAGATTTTGGCGAGAATGTCTACAATTTTCTTCATTCGCTCTTTTATATCTATCCCCAACAACTCTCCTTCTCTCCGACGCATAGCTACAAAATCATTCGTTGCCTCTTCAAAAGCTCGTAATACTATATCTTTCAACTGATCAAATTGAGGATCCGCAGATTCTTTTTCAAAGACATCGGGTAGCTGCATTATTAACCNCATATCAATATCACCAACTACCCCATCAAACTCATTAAGCCGCTTCAACTCATTCAAATAACGCTCAACTACCTTTTTATTTAGTACTGGCATAGCAGTACCTAAGTCTGAAAAGTCTATATTTAAATTNACACTGATCTTTCCGCGACTAACNGCNTTTTGAAGTTTCTCACGTAGTAGCGGCTCGACAGACTGAATAATTTGCGGGCACCGTATTTGAATATCGAGNAATCGGGCGTTAACNGACCGTATCTCTATATTGACCTGACCAACGGGACCTTCAATAGAAGCGCGACCAAATCCTGTCATACTAGTGATCATATTTTACTTTCCAATTGATTTTAAATGATTTGTAAAGATAAATGGAGTGNCCCCTAATGTCGAGTTTTACTAAATTTNACNTCGAAACAACAACAACTTTACCTATATTTGAAAAACCGGATAACCTCGCTAAGATGTTACCCGATTCGTCTATCTTCCAAACTTCTTGGTCCATCGCAACCCAGATTGTCTTATTTTTAGGGTCATTAGCAATTGATCGTGTATCGGAAAGCTCCGGCCATTCACCCAAAACTTCACCGTTTAATCCAAATTTTGTTAACACCGTTTNTGAAAAAAGAAAAATATATTCTNCGTTTATATCGACCGATAAACCTATTGCATTAGTGAATGGGAAATCGCGAAATCTATTTGAACCATCGGACTTAAATTGAGTTAGTTTATTTCCATCTTCCGTTAACACCCAACCATCGCCATCCCCATCAACAGCGATAGCTATCGGTTGCTCAACCTTTCCAAACTCTACTATTTTTTTAGCATTCGAAGAATATAGTAGTGTTCTCNTTTGAAATCTGTCGACTATCCAACACGCTCCATCACTACTTCCCANTCCTACAAGCTGCTCGAAATTAGCATCAACAGCGCTCAGNTCCAATGAATCTTTCGATTGAAGATTAAAAGAATATACTCTCTGACGTGTAACGTCTGCTATCCAACCTATATTTTCCTCACCATCAATTTCGATATCAACGATCTTTCCCAAATCAAGTTCAAAGGACTGAACTCGTCCCTCCACGTCAATACGATTAATACTACCTACTAAGCCATCAACAAACCAACAACTGCCATCTATTTCATTGATAGCAATATCATTTATTTCCGAAAATTGGCCTCTTGCGAAATTCCCACTTCTCCCATCAGGACTTATCTTCCAAATAAAACCACTCCCTTGATCAGCTAACCAAACTATTTCAGGGCCAGGCGTAGCNAATCGGGTTTTTCCAAATAATTTTTCCTCTTCATTCTCAATTAAAATGACTAATCCGTATTCATACGTTTCTCTATTTTTAACATCTTCGTCTCGGTAACTGACCGTCGTTGGCAATAAAATAACTTCATTTAATATTTTCCATTCATCTTCCAATTGCTTACGTCGAAGCAGGTTAAAACCCTGGATGTCATCATACTCATCTAAATTCCAGACTAAATCAACAAAGCCATCCCCAGCAACACACCCTAATAAAGACGCCATTTCGTGATCCATAAAAGCCTTAGAATCAAAAGGATTCGTGCGTTGTCTATCAGAGCAAGCAAGGATGCAAAGGCAAACGAAAAAAGAGAAAGGTCTCATTCAGAAAAAAATATCAGGTAAGTCATCATTCCAAGCCCCAATTCCATTGCAACTAAACCAGTACCCGCGAATTTATCTAAGCGCTTTGTTCTTTTAAATTGATGTTCCAATTTAGAAGAATTTACAGTCCGCAGGTAACTACTGTAAGCCTGATCGGCCTGTTTTTTATATACATAAGCAACAATTCCAGAAGCAATGGTAAACATGGAAGTGAAAAGAACTGAAGAGCGAATATTGTAAGTCGAGGAGTCAGGCTCGCGAACACCCACTCCGGTTTGCAATTGAAAGAACTTTGGTTGGTAGTTATTAATCTGCTCGCAGCATAGAGGTAATACTGCATCTAAATCATACGCACTAACGTACGACACAGAAAGCAACGAGTACACCAAANTTATGCAGACAATTCTAACTTTATTTAGCATTGACTAGCGATTTCCAAAAGCATATAAAGTCTTTTTTTCACTTGCAACAAGAATAGTCCCGTCTAATAGAGCTAACGGCTGCAAAGCAGGTCCGTCAAGGCGAAACTTCCAAAGAAGTTTTCCACTTTCAATCTTAATTGCATAAATCTGCTCATCACTGGATGAAAAATAAACAATTCCATCATTTATAAGTGGAGCCCCTGTTACAACACCTTGAGTTTCATATTCCCAAAGCACAACTCCATTATCGATTTCAATTCCGTATAATTTTC
Organism: Gemmatimonadota bacterium; assembly: GCA_002693325.1. Taxonomy (GTDB): domain Bacteria; phylum Latescibacterota; class UBA2968; order UBA8231; family UBA8231. Next base: position 6,332 of record NZPK01000122.1, read on the forward strand.
TATCGGATGCACCGACAACAAGAATGTTATTTTCATTAGAAAGTCTTACTGTAGGTACTCCGCTTATCAAAGTCTGCCACTTAATTGACCCGTTATTTTCGTCTAATAAGTAAACGACACCATTTGCCGTTGCAACAAAAAGACCCATTTCATCGACTAAGGGTACACTACGCACAGCGCTATCAAGCTTAATTGACCAGTCCGACTTGCCATTTTCAACCCCAAAATGACTTATAGTTCCATTACTACTGCCAACGTAGATGGCATCCCCAAAGTATCCTGGAATTACCCGCAGAGTATTTTTCAACTCTGTTTTCCATATCTCTTCATTTAAAATCACGTTCAAGGCTGTTACATTTCCATTTTTATTTGCCACAATAATTACATCNCCAACAAAAATCGGNGTCATGCAACCATTCTGTAAACCATTCCAATATTCAGTTTGATTTTCACGATCCCAAATTAACATCCCGTACTTTTTTTCCTGAACAGGTATGCCAAACCATGCATCAGATAAAGCCAGAGGAGCACTTATCAAGGACCGAAATGATTTTTGCCCGATTTTCGTACCGGTTTTAATATCAAAAGCAAACAGGGAACCCGANGTTGTAGCCTGGAAAACCAAACCTTCAGTACCAAGAGNCTGACCAATGGGAGGACCGTCCAACGAATAGGTCCAAAGTAAAGTAAGAGGCGGGCTTAGCATACTAGTCTCTATCACTCTTTTTCCAACAAAAACACCAGATCCACACGCTGAATAAAAAAGAATAGATAACATAATTAGCGTAAATGATTTCAAAGTTTTAAAAATCCCACCCAAAGAAAAAGTCCCAATTAGTACGTGGCTCNACTGATTTAAAATCAGTGCGCCGAGTAGCATCTAAACGAAAGACAAAAGCTCCACCAAGTGCCAGACGAGTCCCGAATCCAAACGCTCCTCTCCAGTCTCCAAACGAGTCCGTCCACGCATTACCGGCGTCCAGTAATAATGCTCCACGAAATTGACCAAAATCTATATGGCCAAAAGGCAACCCTACATGAAATCTATCTATAAACGGAAACCTCAGTTCTTGATTTATAAGTAACATCTTCTTACCCCATAACGAACGCCATGGATAACCTCTAAGTGTCCAAGATCCCCCAAGAGAAAAATACTCGGGCACATCACCAAAGCTCCGTCTTGCCATATACCGCATGGACCAATTAAATCTTTTAGCTAACCGGAAATAATGTCGAAAATCTCCATAGACCGAAAAATTAAATCGACGAGAGCTCTTTAAATCGACGGTCTGGGATAAACCGAAATTATATCTTGTTCCCTCAATTGGTCCGGTTGGTATCCACAAAGAGCTATCGTGGCGGTAGCTAATAAAGTTATTTATTAGCCAACCATCTAATTCTTTTCCTTCAAACTTCCGGTCTATCTTTGCATGACGCAAAGACATTCTGCTGTCAAGACGATTGTAACGGGAAAATGGATAACTAACACCAATAAAGCCCCCCGTGCGNTCTTCTCTTACAAACCTACCGAACTTACTNGAAAAACGGTCATTCAATCGAAAAAANCCCCACGACCAGTTTCTTTGTTGATCCAAATATATTCGCGTCAGGGTCATATTTAAACCGTCCACAAACCCCGACTGATTACCGGAAATATGAGATAGTACGAAAGCATACCTATCATTTCCTAAAACATCGCTGAGTAAAAATCGCAAACCTCCCGAAGTACCAAATTCAGGATCTTGCGATATTTGGCTTTGAGCTATATCTAGCTCCATTTTACCCTTGTAGGGTATTTGAGCAAGCCGTCTATCCTCTCCACTATTCTCTAAATCCCATGGAAGGGAATCTACTGGACTCATAGAGTACTGAACGTCATACGCATGAGATTGCTCTAATTTGGATCGATAAATCTGAAAATTTCCGGATTGATACCCGGAAAACATAAATTCATCTCCAGCGGGCGACCATGTCGGATCAAATGCCCCTGTAAGAAAGNTGGTTAATTGACTAACAAGTATCTCTTTATCATTAAANCTNGCTAAATGTATATTGAAAACTGAATCACGATCTGAACTAAAAATAATCGAACGACTATCAGGCCCAAAATCAGGTTGTTGATCAACAAATATACCTTCAGTCAAACGTTTTAATTGCTTATTCTCAAAACAATAAAGAAAAATATTATACTTCCCTAAACTACCATGCAAAAAGCGATCTGAACCAAAGACTATATATTTTCCGTCGGGCGACCAATCAGGATCACGGTCGTGATATATATCCTTCATCAGCGGTCTCAGTGAATCTGTTTTCAAATCAACCACATACAAGTCTACAAAACCATCTTTGCTCGTACCAGAGAAAACAAGTTGTTCGCCGTTTGGAGAAAAAGATGGCGAGGACATCGCTATCACCTCATCAAAGCGTAGGTCATATAAAAAAAAATTTCTTTCTGTATTCCAAACATATAAATGATCACGCCCACGACTTTTACCAACAAATGCAATTAAATTTCCGTCAGAGGACACGGCTATTTTGCTTGTCAACGGATGCAGTGATTCAATAGATGTCAATCGTTCTCCCTCAACTAATATTTCTGGAGGTTCGCTATCATTTCCCCTGACTATCTGAGTGTATCCATGTTGATTATTCAAATAAACGTAATCTAGTAGATCTTGATGTTTCGGCATCCAAGCAGCTTTGACATTAAATCCCTCATGTGTCAAAGCTTTAGCAGAATGCGTTAGAAGATTTCGATTGGAAATAGTAGGAAAATAATGTTTACGCTCATGGAAAATCCACTTTTCGTCAAAAGATTCTACGGTTTCTCCTGTCGTAATAGCAAACACTTCTTCGAATGTCTCCGCACGCCACCAATTAACAAATAGTTGTTCAAAAACGTCTTCGCCATATTCTTGAGCCATAAACCTACAAATAGACTCACCCTGTTTATACATCTGAAAAGTACCATTTATCTGATGTATCTGCTTTATTGATGGAAATCTTTGACTAAACAAAGCATCCCGTAAAATCATATCTCCCAAGGCAGATTTACGACTTGACCAATACTCTGCCAATCCTTCAGAAAACCAAAGCGGAGCAGGTCGAAAATCAAGTATACCATGACGCTCGAGTACTCGGGCAATCCGGTCAAACATAAAAACGTGTACGAGTTCATGATGAAGCACTCTTTCATATTCTGGAATCGATCCACTAAGAGGTAGAGCAACTCGTCCCTTTAAGTACTCTGTGAATCCAGCAACACCTTCCGGTAGTAAATTCGGTATTATATTAGTCTGTTCGAAATAGATATGAGAGGAATATATCACAAGTGGAATGCGGCGTCTGACCGTATGAACAAACTTTCGTTCTAAATCTCGGAACTGACTCTCTACTATTTTAGCCGTGTGCGACGCCAAGACTTCTTCTTCAGTGAAAAAAAATATGTCAAAGTGATCGGTCTCAATCTTNTTCCACTCAAATTCATCATATTGAACTTTATTTTTTCCAAAACCAAAGGTCTGTCCAAAACCAATCCCAGCTCCAATTAAAACAAGTAAGAANGCTTTAATCATTTGCCAAATACCCTCCAAACCCATCATTATTATTTCCAATTCCGGAGCGAATTTCTACCTTTTTCCCTGTTCGAATCCCAGCAATATAGGTGTCATTTTGCCAAACACCACCTGAACGACGAACTTTAACATTAGGATTGTAATCCTTGAAAAACTTTGTAAGTGCGGGGTCACCATTCCATTCAGCTATCGCTTCACACGGACTTTTTTCTTTTTCTTCACGGTTCGAAAGCTTTTCACAGAATCCCTGTAATACACCAGACCAATAACGTTGCCTTTCCTTATTCGATTTAATTCCTTTTCTATCTCGATAATCCTGCCATAAAACAGGTAATAAATTAATTAGATATGTGTGAACATACGATGCCATATCTGTATTTTCAGTAGTGCCGTAAATCTCCAAAACAGTGCCTAATTGATTTTTCGATGCAACATAAGATTCCGCCCATATTGTTTCGACAAAAAAATGCTCACTCAGAATGTAGGCTAACCATAATTCAAACGATGCATGTCGACGTTTTACGGGGCCTATAGACCTACGGACAAATTGACGGTCTTGATCCAATTCAACTAAGTCAATATTATATCTCAAAAGAAGCAAACGAACTTTATGAATTGCCGCTTGAGCCTCATATTCATTAGGGCTATCAGTCAACGATANAACCTTCCTTACCCGCTCCATAATATTTTTTTGTGAGTCAAAATCTGTTGATAATTTAGCTGATGCCCTATCACTGCACCTCAAGCGCTTACAAGCCATACGAAACGCCGGACCATGGGCAGTTTCACCATCTGGTTGAATCACCTGATCCACATATTGATGAGCCATTTCATGCCGCAAGGTATCAAGAACGGATAACCAGGAATCTTTCAAAATATGATCGTACGCAATAGTTATAACGGGAGGATCATTTCGCCAACGTCCCATATAGGATTTAGACGAACTGATTTCAATCAAAGGCGCAACAAGAGCCTCTCGTAGATAAAGAGAATTATATTGCTTCCACCAATATAAAATTTGCCGCGCCCATGCAGATCGAAGATGCTTTAGAGACTCAGCCGCGGATTGCATTTGTTCAACGAAGAGTACTCAAAAAAGATGAGCTTAGAACTCCCCGAGCGACCTCTTGAACAGGTCCTTTCATAGTTAGGTCGTAATCTGACCCAACATCTATATGTAAAGTACCGCCCGGCGACTTGACTACTACCGGACCTTTTACCAGACCTAATCTTACTGCGGCACTAGCAGCGGCACACGAAGAAGATCCAGACGCTTGTGTTTCGCCAGCGCCACGCTCCCATATTAAGATGTAAATGGATTTGGGACCTAAAGGAACAGCTAATTGAACATTTATTCGTCGAGGGAATAATTTATGATTTTCTATCAGGGGTCCGAGCCTAACAAGTTCCTCACGAGTCCATTCCTTACCCTTATCTTTGAATATCACACAATGAGGATTACCTACACTGACTCCGGTGAAAAGAAACTTCTTACCACCAACGTCAATTGGCTTTTCAATAAGTTCATCCGCCTTTACAGTACATGGTAAAGACTTTGGGTCGAATGTGGCCTCGCCCATTTCAACCGTTGCACTATTGGCGACACCTTCGTTATTCACGTGCAACTTTATATGGACTCGACCACCTTTGGTATCAACACTAAAAGATGTTTTTCGAACCCTTCGAGTCGCATGAAGGTAGCGAGCAAAGATCCTCAGACCATTTCCAGACTTTTCCGCCTCGCTCCCATCAGGATTATAAATACGGAGTCCAAAATCAGCCCCCTTACTTTTGTCCAGTGCTAAAATANCGTCCGATCCAACCCCCCAATTTCTATCACAAATTTTTCGGATATTACCTGGGGTCAATTTGAATTCTAGTTCATCAGGATTCACAGCGATATAATCATTACCCAATCCATGTCCCTTAAAAAATGCATTTTTCATAATCGATTCATCCAGAAATTCGTAAATTTGAGTATCAAGTGAGTTTTTGTATTTTGGTAAAAGAAGGAAATTATAAATAGAGTTAGCCGTGGTCAACTCTATTGGAACAGAAGACAGCTTTCCATTATATTTGTCCATATGTATTACTTTCACGTTGCTCTTCCCAGTGAAGCAAGACCGCTGATTGATTTTTACCAACTCCATCAGTATTCTAATCCCAGCCCTTTCAGGATGTTTAAATCTGATGAAGTATGTCTGGTAATATCCGGCCAAGGTAAAATAGCTACCGCAGCAGCAATTTCCGCTACCGCAACACATTTCCACGAAGAGCCGGGCCCTTGGATTAACGTGGGAATAGTTGGACATGCCTCAGCACCCATAGGCGAAATATATTTGGTAAATCAAGCCGTAGAGCACTCCACAAAATTAACATATTACCCGTCAATTCCATTCGATACCCCATTGCGCGGGTCTAAGATCATTACATACGATAAACCAAACTCGAAATACACAGAGGATTGTCTTTACGATATGGAATCGTCAGCATTTTTTTACATAGGACAGCAATTTATACCAGCTGAGTTTGCACAATCAATAAAAATCGTATCTGACAACTTCAAACATCCTTTTAAAAAGATAAAATCCAAAGATGTGAGCGAACACATCGGATCTGCAATTGAAAAGATTACCCTATTAACTGACTGTATGTCTCCATTAGTTGCATCCTGGAATAAAATAGAATCTGATCCCTGTTTCTATAATGAAACATTAACTCGCTGGAAATTCAGCAAAACACAACAAGCCGAGTTACGCAAGCTTCTGCGGCAATGGCAGACTATTTCCTGTGGTCAATCCCCTTGGATGAAAGTGCCGACGTCGAGCAGGGAAGCTATGATCCAATTAAAGGAAGTGCTATCTGACCCAAAATATGCACCAGATTTATCACACAGGGATAATTAACTCATAAAGCTACAATTGGAATGTTCAAATTAATCTACATAGAGCAGTCTCTGGCAGACCATAGACGAACCAGAAAAATACTCGATAGGTTTCCTAAGGCAGAACGAGTAATCTGCAATCAATACAACGAAGTCTTCAATCGTCGCAAACAAAATTTCCGTTTTCAAAAACAACAACCCGCTTTAATAATTGCTGAAAAGTCTGGCAATATAGTTTTACCAATTCCTGAAGGTTATGGGATTGGCGGAAAAAATAATTTTTATTTTTCGCATATGTTAAATTGTATTTATGACTGCCGTTACTGCTTTTTACAAGGGATGTACCAGAGTGCAAATCTTGTTCTATTTATCAATTATGAAGATTTCTGCTTCCAAATAGAAGAAAAAATCAAGTCTTGTAAGGATAGACCTTATTTTTTTTCCGGATATGACTGTGATAGTCTTGCATTAGATTATTTAAGTGGTTTTTCAGAACATTTTTTGAAACTATTTGAAAACTACCCAGATGCGTTCATTGAACTCCGAACTAAAAGTGTCCAAATAAACAGTTTATTAAAGAGATCTGCCTTGCCAAATTGCGTAGTCGCTTTTAGCCTAAATCCCCAATGCATCTCAGAGGAACTTGAGAAGGGAACTCCTAATTTGGCTCAGAGAATGCGAGTAATCGCAAAGTTAAGCTCTAAGGGATGGCCTATCGGGTTACGCTTTGATCCTCTAATTTACCATAAAAACTGGAAGTCCGAATACACTTCACTTTTTAAATATGTATTCGACGCTATACCTAATAAAAATATCCATTCGGTTAGTTTGGGACAATTTAGATTACCAAAGAAAATGTTCAAACGAATTCATAATCTATACCCTGAAGAGCCCATTTTTTCATGGGGCCTAACTGAAAGTAATGGACAAATATCTTATCATGCTCAACAGGCCTTGGAAATGCAAGAGTTCTGTCTGAAATCTTTACACAACTACGTTCACACGGAAATAATTTTTCCATGTCCATCAAACACTATCGAAGAAAATGAAATATGAAAACTTTGATTACTGGCAGTTCATCCGGTATCGGTCTTGCCTGTACAGATAAGCTGTTAAGTGAAGGACACGCTGTAATAGGATTATCAAGGCGTCCAACGTCTATTAGACACGCCGACCTGGATACTTACTCCATCGACTTAAGCAACTTAACTAATTTTCCCCAAAAAATAGATACTGTGTTAAAAAAAGTTGGAGCAATCGATGCTGCCATTTTATCTGCTGGCCAAGGACTTTTTGGTCACCTCTAGCAATTTTCCTATGACCAAATAAACTATGCTATCAATTTAAACCTGACCTCAACGATATATATGGCTCGTGCAATCATTCCAAAAATGAAACAGCAAAAACATGGACATATAATAGTATTAGGTTCAGAAGCAGCTTTACGCGGAGCTAAAAAAGGAAGTATTTATGCCGCCTCCAAGTTCGCTTTGCGGGGCTTTTTGCAGGCCTTACGAGAAGAAGTGTCTAGTTCCGGAATCCGCATTACTTTAATTAATCCAGGTATGGTCCGAACAACATTTTTTTCCAATCTAAACTTTCAACCTGGTCCGAATGACGGTCATGCCATCGAAGCGGAAGATATTGCCACGACGATATATCAAACCATGACAACAAGAAGTGGCACGGTTATTGACGAAATAAACATTTCTCCCCAACAAAATGTAATTGATTTTAAAAAAACATAGATTTACCAATTAAACTTATTACATATTTATTATTCAATTTTGGTTGAATCCGGAAGCAAACCTAATTCAACTAACGGCCTGACATATAATCGCGAGAACATTGAAAAATGACGACTATTCTTTTCCCGTGCAGTAATAATTAAGCGATTAATTGGACGTAAAAAAGAAGAATCTATATCAACTGATTTTATGTTTCCCGTAGCTCTATCATAATCAATATCAAGCTGACCGACTTCTGAAAAAAATGCATTTACTACTCCAGGACGGTATCTGGCGGGGTTAACAATTCGTAGCGAAAAATACAGTGGTGGGTTCCTTTTCATTTCAATTGCAGATGGAACTAAGTTCGAGACATGCAGCGGAGATAAATTAAGTTTATATTTGAAACGTGTTTCATCCATATTTTTACCAACTATTGGCAAGCGCGGAATACGAGTCAAATCAACATTGTCGTCAACTGCTCCCTCGTCTTGGGCAAACATCAATTTAAAACCTAATTCGTGAACAACATCAATAACTAATTCATTGTACTCCCCATAAGGATAAGCAATTACATCTGTATAAATACCATTTGCGTTGAGCTTTTTCTGTGCGAGTAATATGTCTGATTTGATCCATTCTCGGTACTCCACACGAGTCTGATTTGGTTTCGGTCGGCCAATCCTTGCATGAGCGTAAGTATGGTTTCCTATCGTAGCTCCCCACTCATTCATTTCCTTTAGCATCTTCCAAGTCATTGCACCGATTGCTCCACTCGATAGAGGCCTGACATCGACAAACAACGTAAAAGGGAAGTTAAATTCTTTTAAAATAGGAAACGCATGATCGTATATAGAGCTATATGCATCATCTATCGTTATCAGAACAGATTTTTTTGGGTAAGGTGCATTATTAAGCACTATATCTTTGAATTGATCCATACTCAATATCGTATAATTTTCTTGGCGCAAAAATTCTAATTGTTGGCGAAATAATTCTGGAGAAATATTTGTCGAAGGGTATTTACTCTCACCAAACCGATGGTATAATAAAACACTAACATAATTAGGTCGAGATTCAATTTCATCGCCGCAAATAGGTTTCCACAAAAATAATATCAATAAAAAGATCATTTATTTACATGCGCCTTTATCTAATTTGGAGAGATGATTGAATTCAATCATGTTTTTCACATCAGAAACATATGCTTCACCACGTGTTGAA
>NZPK01000005.1 GCA_002693325.1 Gemmatimonadota bacterium
CCTCGGAGTTAGCCAGGACGCAGATTATTCAGCAAGCGGCGACGGCGATGTTATCGCAGGCGAATACGCTACAACAAACTGTATTACAACTCCTGCAAACTCAGTAACTAACTGATTAGAAACAGGATAATAAGGAATACAAACAGTGAATTGCGATAATAATAAAAACCATGCCGTGACGTCATCCTATCCCAGAGGGTGTCATCCAATCCGTACTGTCACTCCGGTCGGATGTTCCTTCTGGATGGCGTTGGTCAAAATTCATTGTTTGGTTGCGCGAATAGGCAATCATATGAGAAACGCAACCTCGGATAACACTTCGTTGCTGCCTCCTTCACAAGGTAACAAGTATGCCTCCGAAAACTCATGTTTCGAGCTCATCTTGAGCACATAGNGTACTATAAGCGCTTTCAAAGGGGCCTTCAGGCCCCTTTTTTTTTGATGAAAATATATATTCTAATCAATAAGTTAAAAATTTCTTTGGGAAAAATGAAAAAAATAATTAAAGCTGGCGATCGTGCTGCCGATATAGCTTTTACAAATAGAACTTTAACCAGAATGGCGAATTAACGGAGAAAAATTACGAAAATAAGCTAAAAAAAGTACATATTTGATCGGTGCGGAGTGGGGACTCGTCTCGTTAGAGACTGAATAACAATAATAACTTACCCGTATCAAGGAGGCATAAAATGCCTGGAGTTAATACAAATGTTAACGCAGCGATCACCATCAATGCTTTAGCTCAAAATGAGCAAGACATGGCCCGNGCCATGCAACGTTTATCGACTGGTAAACGAATCAATTCAGCANANGATGACGCAGCTGGTTTAGCTGTCGCATCTAGAATGACTGCCCAAATNAAGGGGTTAAATCAAGCTGTNCAGAANGCGCAACATGCTGTTTCCATGGTGGAAGTNGCTGAAGGTGCNGTCGTAGAAATTTCNAGTATGTTAATGAGAATGCGAGAGCTCTCCGTGGCGTCGCAAAACGGTACCAATACGACCGCTGACCGAAATGCCATGTCCACTGAATTTACGCAATTACAGACTGAAATCAACCGGATAGCTGATAATACGCAATATAATGGACAAAATATTCTTGATGGNACAATAGCAGCGACCGGTACTATTGCTACGAGCGCGGTCAGCGATGCTAATGAAACTTTCACACTGACAGCTCACGGTTTAACAGCCGGGCAGCGTGTTGTCTATAACGATGGTACTGCTGACGGTTCCGGAACAGCGGTAACTGGTCTTGTCCATGGGACTGCCTATTATGTTATCGCATCGGGTTTGACGGCAGACGTTTTTAAATTATCTGCAACTAGTGGCGGTAGTGTGTTAGCTATAGGTGCCAGTGCTACAGGTAATAATAACCAATATTTCGAAACTGATGTCGTGAGTTTCCAAGTGGGAGCTAATGCCAGCCAAAGTATTACGGTCGCTTTCGGTGATTTTAATACCTCAGATACCAAAAGCACGTTCGCAGGAGCAATCAATTCTTCGACTATNGGAGTCGCTTCTGCTACTGCAGCAGCATCAGCGCTGTCAGTCATTGATGCGGCTATCGCAGGGGTTGATTCCCAAAGAGCAACTTTTGGTTCAGCGCTCAATCGACTGAACATGTCGATAGCAAACCTCAGTAACGCGAAAATCAACGCCGAAGCCTCTAGATCCAGGGTAATGGATACCGATTATGCCGCAGAAACAGCGGAATTGGCCCGTACCCAGATCATTGCTCAGGCTGGTATTGCCATGCTTTCGCAAGCCAATGCCCAACCGCAAACTGTTTTATCACTACTTCAAGGGTAGGGGCGGTAGCATCTATTGAGGTTAATTCAAAGAAGGGGCCGTAGATAATCAATGTCGAAAGCCCCGGATTTGAATAATTGAAGAGCTTAAAAAGGATAAAAAAATGAGTCGAGAAATTGTAAAAGAGTCGGTCGAATCCCTGAAAACTAAAGGGGACTTTGATGCCAAGAAAGTGAAAAAGATACGTAAAGCGTGGTCGAAAGGATTGTATACACCAAATTCAGAATTAATTGCATACGTTCTTTTTAATAGTTAATTATCAATAATTTGAAGTGATAATTTAAAAAGATACTAATAAATATTAATAGAGTTATTGGCATGGGGAAGTCTAATTAAAAGACTACCAATAGGCTCTGAAATAAAACTGAAGGACTTAAACAATGGCCGGAGTTAATACGAACATCAATGCGCAAGTGACAATNAACGCGCTGCAACAAAATGAGAAGGCTATGGCTCGTGCCATGCAACGTTTATCGACAGGTCTCAGAATTAATTCATCCCAAGATGATGCGGCAGGTTTAGCCGTGGCGTCCAGAATGACTGCCCAAATCAAGGGGTTGAGTCAAGCTATTCAGAACGCCCAGCAGGCCGTGTCTATGGTAGAGGTGGCGGAAAGCGCCATTGTGGAGATTAACAAGATGTTTATGCGGATGAGAGAACTCTCCGTAGCGTCGCAAAACGGCACGACAACCGTGTCGGATCGTAGCGCGATGTCGACTGAATTCGTGCAATTACAAACAGAAATCAACCGAATCGCGAATAATACGCAGTACAACGGACAAAATATCTTGGACGGTACGATAACCCAAACTGCGGTGATACCTCTTAGTGAGGTCGATACTACAAACAATAAGTTTACTACTAGCGCACATGGTTTGGTGAATGGACAAAGACTTGTTTACAACGCTGCGAGCGGTACTGCGGTTGGAGGATTAACGGACGGCGCTGCCTACTATGTAGTGGGTGCGGCTACGAACGAATACCAGGTCTCTTTAACCAGTGGCGGTAGTGCAGTAGCGCTTTCGGGAACTGGTAATGCCAACCAATATTTCGAAACTGATCAAGTCAGTTTTCAGGTAGGGGCTAATGCGAGCCAGATGATTAGCGTCGCTTTTGGAGACTTCAACACAACAGATACGAAAAGTTCGTTCACCGGTGCTGTTGACAAGGATACTATCGGTGTTACCACTGTGACTGCAGCCGCTTCCGCCCTGGCGGTCGTTGATGCTGCCATAGCAGGCGTCAGTAGCCAACGGGCGTCTTTCGGTGCTGGCCTTAATCGGTTGAATATGGCGATTGCGAACCTGAGTAACGCAAAAATTAATGCCGAAGCGTCCAGATCGAGGGTGATGGATACTGATTACGCAGCAGAAACGGCTGAATTAGCACGTACCCAGATAATAGCGCAGGCTGGTATTGCCATGCTGTCGCAGGCCAATGCCCAGCCCCAAACAGTCTTGTCGTTATTACAGGCTTAGTGCGGAATAAGGATTTACGAAGGAGGCAGATGATAAGGGTAAGTTAGGGAGGAAAATAGTATTTGGTTCTGGTTTTCCAATTGCTATCGACCTCCCCACTTTCTTAAAAATTGCCCAATATCGATGATAAACANAGGTTTATGAAGTAAGTAGAAAAGNTAATTAAAAATAGTTAGANACTTTTTAATTGTTACCTTGTGAAGGAGGCAGCAACAATGACAGTAGTCAGAAATCTCGGGAANNNCTGTGTGACAACGGTTCGATCCACGGNAAAACAAAGCGNAGCTATGGNNGCTTTGATGGGANAACTTGGTGAGAAGCTACGCTCTTCGCTACCCATAAGAGAGACGATTTCGCGATATACCACACAGATTTTGGCCTCGGACATCTGCAATAGAGAGTTCAAGATTGGTCAAAAGCAAACTGCTTTTCGGCGCATAAGTAATTCTTTTGTATTGAAAATTTTCTGCAAAATGGCCTTTATTCAAGCCAAGTCAAATGAACGACNTGTGTCGGGTGAAGCTCGTTTTCCCGGTTTTATGACTCCCCTAGCTTTATTGTGCTTTATCGATGGAGTGGGGAGACAAAGCGTTCGGCGTATAGCGCCAACCAGATGAGATTTTAATTAGTTACATATTTTAGGAATAGTCAATCAACAGCACATTGGAGGTCAAAGGCAACAAAAATTTGAAGTTTTAAAAGTTTGAGAATCGACAGCTTTTTCCGGAGATTAAAATAGTTACCTTGTGAAGGAGGCAGCAATCTTCAGAGAGTAGTCAGGCGAACCAGGTTTTAAGGTATTTATCTTTAAATTGTCTAGGGTGAGGGGCGTGCTTTANCAGGCATCTCATCATTAGCCTACACCTGCGGTATGAGACCTCGAGACCGCCCGCCGCGCTCCAACGGCGCAGGAGGAGGTAGCGAAGTCCGTCTTTAGCCTGATTGAGAACACCNGGTGTGTTCAGATGGAATCTCAAAGCCCAGTTATTTTAAAAGGATCATACAGCCGAAAATCGCAATTGGGATATTAGGCTTCAGGTGACGGCTGGCTTGACTTCAAAACTTAATAAAAATATTAAAAATATGATTTTACTGTATGAATTTAATAAAAATTTAAAGTGTAGTGGTGTGTGGGCACCCGCCTCAAATGAGGCATCAATTGAAATTTTAATACCTTGTGAAGGAGGTTTATTATGTTAGGAGTTAATACAAACGTAACCAGTCAAGTAGCTATCAACGCGTTGGCTCAGAATGAACAAAGGATGAGCACTGCGATGAACAGATTGTCCACCGGTGTTCGAATAAATTCAGCATCTGACGATGCTGCCGGCCTCAAGGTCGCTAGTCGAATGACAGCACAAATCAATGGATTGGAACAGGCCGTGACAAATGCTACTCATGCAATTTCCATGGTGGAAACCACTGAAGGCGGCATAAGAGAAATCTCAAATATGTTGCACCGCATGAGAGAGCTNGCGGTAGCNGCNCAAAATGGGACNAACCACNCTAAAGATATTGANGCNATGCAAGCCGAATTCGAGCAGTTGCANGATGAAATCGAACGTATCGCAGACAATACCCAATACAANGGAATNAATGTCCTNAATTCTGGTGCCGACCGAACTTTCGCGATAGGTGCCCTTGGGGAATCTCTACGGGTTAATTTATTTGATTTTCAAACTAAACATGCTGCAGTGACCTATGCTACAGCTGATGTCACTAATGGGAGCNACAAATTCACAAAAGCTGACCACGGTTTCTCAAACGGTGACGCGGTAGTCTATAACAAGGGCAGNGGCACAGCGGTTGCTGGGCTAACCGACGGTACCACTTACTATGTCACCGAAATTTCTGGCAACGACTTCAAATTGGCCACCAGCTATGACAATGCAGTGGCCGGAACTGTTCAAGCCATCACAGGTGACGGTAATGATGCCCAGACTTTAACCAAAGTTACAGCTTATGGGGGAAACATCGATAAAACGACGATTTCTGTGAATTCTNCCACTAATGCAGCCGCTGCTCTAACGGCTATAGATAAGGCTATTGCGGGTACGGATGGTTCTCGAGCCTCATTGGGTGCTGCCTTGAATCGCTTAAATTATGCAGTCAGNAGCTTAGGAAACACGAAGGTTAATGCGGAAGCTTCAAGATCGCGTATTTTGGATACGGATTANGGGGCAGAAACGGCGGAATTAGCGCGCACGCAAATAATCGCTCAAGCAGGTATTGCGATGTTAGCCCAAGCCAACCTGAAACCTCAAAGTGTTCTGGCTTTGCTCAAGGGTTAATTGCCTTTAGTACTCCCAGTTTTACGGAAAATCTTTTCCGTAAATGCTGGGAGTGCACCCAATTAATTAACGATTAATAGATAAAGAGGAGGTCAGTTAAATGTCAGAAATGACGGTTGATCTGAATAGGCTAAATCCTGATAAAGTCNTTTCCAACGATGGTTTTGATGAGGGGAAAGTGGCTCGTATCAGGCACGCTTGGAAGTCAGGAGATTATGCTCCGGACTCGAAGGAAATAGCCGGCCACTTGGTNGAGTGGTTGAAAAGCGAATAAAAGGGGNCCCTCAGCACAGTCGATTAGTAGGGTATTGNCTAACTAATTTGATAAGCAAAGAGGCGCCATAAAGTTCGGTGGGTAAAAGGGGGTTTCGGTTTTGTCCGAATCCCCTTTTTTTGTTTGAATATAAGACCCTGGGCGACAGAATTAAGCGAATTCAAAAATTTTTTGAAAAAAGTCTATTTTTTGCTAAAGTTTTTGAGGTCTGCTGCCGATATATAGTCTAGTAGGATTCCACTTGGGATTCTCGGCATGGGTTTTTATAACGGTTTGTATGATTTTATTTGGGATAGAGGTCAAAGGCATGGCTAGTGGAGATATAGGTTCAAATCCAGCTGTAACAAAGATGGCTGCACAATCTGGGGGCTCACAAATAGCGGTAAAGAGGAGTTCTGGGGCTGATATATCCATAAAACGCAATGAACTGAACGTGAAATCCGCGCAAGATATCGTAGCCGGGGTCAGCCCTACAAGGGAAGGATCTCTTGCAAGAATACAGACTCTACAAAGTGACCTCAGTGAGGCTCTGCAGTCCCTCAATCAGTCCACCGCACTAAATTTCTCTGTAGATTCCAGCTCGAATCGGTTTGTGGTCAGAGTGACCGAACCTGAGTCTGGGGCGGTCATTTTTGAGGTTCCATCAGAAGCAATTCTTCGGGTCGCCCGAAATATTGAGTCTTTGCGAGGAGTGCTCTTCGATAAAGAGATGTGATATCTCGGACTGGAAACTTAAGAATAGGACTGAAGCAGTGTCTCTAATAGGCCGGTGTTCTCACCTCTTTCTTGGAGTTCTTTTAAAACCCTTTCTGCCAAACCCCGGTTATCAGTATTCAATAAAATTTCTATTAATTCTTTATTTTTATCAATAGTTTCTGTCATATTGTTATAGCTATATATATTTTAATTTCTTAAGGAAAAGTCCGAAGCTGAAAGTCCTTCTTTCCATCGATTAAAAACACCTGTGAGCGCTTCTTCCCAAACCCTGGTGTAGCGTTGGGTATCAAATAACTGGTGCTTCTTGACGTTGTCCTTTATTTTGCACCTGATCATCTCAAGCTTCTTCTTGTCATTAATAAGTTCGTCCAGTAATTGATAATAGCTGTCATAGGACTCCGCTATCAGTTCTGAACAAGCGATGTGGTGCAGTGCGGAGGCAGCCACCCTGGAGGCGAAGGTCTCTCCAGCAATGGTCACAATAGGTATTCCCTGAAATAGCGCATCTGTAGCGGTCGTGTGACCTACGCAGGGATACGTATCCATAAAGATATCCACGTGTGCTAAGCGGCCGATATGGTGCTCTTGATCTAAAAAGGGGGCGAAAATAATTCGACTTGGCTCTATTCCGGCCATCGAAGCCAATTTTAACAGCCTGCTTTTACCTGAAGCGCTAGTTTCCGTTAGCCATAGTATGCACTTTGGGTGTTTTGACAGTAGCTTTAACCAAGTATCGTAGATCTCTGGGGTTAATTTGTAGATAGAATTGAAGGCTCCCAACACTATAGAATCCTCAGCAACGTCAAGGTGAGAGCTTCTATCGGAGGATTCGGCCAGAGTGCGACTTGAATCTGGAGGCTGATAGAAAATTGGTAAAGTAATTAGTCGTTCACTAAATTGTTTGCGATTGTTATCGGTCAATGTATAGGTGTCCCCGACAAAATAATCTATATAAGGCATCCCCATCGAGGCTGGGTAGCCTAAATAATTGATTTGAAGCGG
>NZPK01000161.1 GCA_002693325.1 Gemmatimonadota bacterium
CCCTGATCTTCTCGTCTTGGAGACTCAATATTTGAGCTGCCAACAAAGCCGCGTTGCCTGCATTATCAATACCCACTGTGGCAACGGGTATCCCATATGGCATTTGCACGATCGATAGTAACGAATCCTGTCCTTCCAATTTCGTTGCAGAGATGGGGACTCCGATTACTGGCAATAGAGTTAGAGAGGCGACCATGCCCGGCAAGTGGGCCGCTCCGCCAGCTCCAGCTATTATTACCTTAAAACCGTTCTCTTCAGCGTTTTCAGCATAATCAAACATCTTTTTTGGGGTTCTATGCGCCGAGATTATTGATAATTCGTGCCTAACCTCTAGTTGCTCCATGGTTTCTCTCGCCTTCTCCATAATGGGCAAGTCGGAGTTGCTTCCCATAATTACTCCCACTGCTGCTGCTTTTTTTTTCATATTTGGTTTTCTCCTCGAATAGAAACAAGCGATCGAATCTCCTCAGCTAGTTCTTTAGCAATTGAAAGCGTCTCTCCCGTCACTGTAATATGCCCCATTTTCCTATAGGGAGAACAGTGAAATTTTTGGTAGAGGTGAACGAATACATTTTGGAATTTATCAATCGCGTCGATCCCTTCAATGACGGTTTTCCCTTCGAAACCTGGTTCGCCTAACAAATTAAACATTACGGCGGCGCATGTGGATCTAGTCGGTGAAAGCGGTTTTGATCGAAGGACATTATATTGCTGAAGAAACTGAGAGGTTTCACTTGATTCAATAGTGTGGTGTCCGCTGTTATGAGCTCGGGGCGCTACTTCGTTAATTAACAAGCGGTCATCTTTTGTAAGAAATAGTTCAACGCCGAACAAACCGATTCCGCCAAGCGCACGAACGGCCTCGATTGATATTTGTTTCGCTTGCCTCAATATTGTCTTTGTAAGGATAGGTGGAGAGTATAGGGTTTTCAAAATATTTTGATTTCTATCAAATTCTAAAAGAGTTGGCTCCCAAGTCGTTTCTTCGCCTTCTTTATTTCGAGCGACCATCACTGCCAATTCGATGGCATCGGGCACAAACGCCTCAAAATAGGTTGGCTCTGGAAGTAGATCTAACCGAGACGACTCGTCTCGAATGATTAAAACCCCTCGGCCGTCATAACCACCGGTTCGAGATTTTTGCACTAAAGGCCAACCTAGTTCTTTAAGTGAATCAACAGATTTTTGCTTCTCCGAAAAATACTCACAGGTTGGGATCCCTGCCTCGAAAAAACAGTGCTTTTGCAGTAACTTGTCTTTAATGCTCGCCAAAGTCTCTGGAAAAGGAACTATGGATACCCCTTCAGCCGCCAGTTTAATCAGGGCCTCGGTATTAATATTTTCAAGCTCAACTGTCAGCACGTCTACTTGCTTCGCAAATATTCTGATATCTTGCTCGGAGACCGGACTTCCGATTACCTGACGCGCTCCCATTAAAGAGGCCGGGCATTTCTCGCCGGGATCTAGGACTATTAAAGTATCTTCCGTTTGCTTTATTTCTTGTGCGAGTAAACCTGCTAGTTGCCCGCCCCCTAAAATTCCTATTTTCATTTTTTAGCCAAAAATAAAAAACTTAGTCTATACTATTTAGTCATTTGACCTATATTTTCGTATGGGTTCCCATAACAATAAAATTAGAAGTGTCATTGCAATCGAGATGATTCCACCCATAATCATTGTGCTAGATGCCCCGATAAGACCTGCCCAGAAACCTACCCAAATAGTACCGATATTATTTGATGTTTGAGCTGCCACATACATTAATGAAAAAGCTCTGCCTCGCATTTTGTCTGGCGTTGTTAGCATCACAGTAGTTACTCTAACTGCTACCGTTACCGAATCAGCTGCTCCTAATAATGCGATTAAAATCATCCCAGTGATTAACGAATTGGTTAAGCCAAAAGCCAACAAGAAAAGTCCGTAAGCGAGTGATGCCCAAAGCACGATTAATCCTTTGGCTTGAATCCTAGTCAGTGCAAGGACTGCAATTCCTCCAATAATGGCTCCTGCGGAATTTGCTGATCCCAGAAATCCTGTTCCGCTAGCTCCGGCAGCGAAAAGCCCAAAGGCGATAACGGGCAAGATTTCTCTGTAAAAAGATGCGGTGGTAATGGCTGCATCCAAAAGGAATAGGCCCGGCAGAATCGGATGCTTTCTTACATAATTTAATCCTTCCAAGGTCTCGGTGATCTGGCCTTTTGGCAGCTCTGATTTTTCATCGGTCCTGCCCGACACTGCCAACAAGAAAGGACCGAGAAAGCCGGGTAGACAGAGAATTGCGCATGTAAAAAATACTTCGGTTAGTCCCCAATTTACTGCGACGAATGCAAACAGAAGGGGACCAATAATCGCCGCCAGATTTTGAGAAGCGGTATCGGTAGAGGCAGCTGCCATGATTTCTTTTTCTGGGAAGATCCCTGGTATGAGTGCTGCTCTGCTCGGGCTGCCTAGAGTCTGTGCGCCTGAAGCAATTGCAATCGCCAAGTATATCAGTCCTGGAGTTAGGGAAGTTGTTGAATTAAAAGTCGCGACAAAGGCTAGAACGATAAATGTAATTCCGTGCGCAGCGGCGAGAATCATTTTTCGATCGGTGCGATCAGCTAGGGTCCCCGCCCAAAGAGTCGAAGGTAGTTGAACCACCAGCTGGACTATTCCAATAAGACCCACTAAAAAAGGNGACCCNGTCTCATCTAACAGCCACTGCGAGAAGCCTAGGATTCTTAACCAGCTTGCCACGCCGCCAGTCATCAATATCNCCCATAGGATTCTATAATCTCTGTATTTGAATGTGTTCCAGTTTNAAGCAGTTTTAGAGANCATTAGAGAGTCATAGATTAATTTGATGGNGCCTAAAAGTTAAAAAGNGGCTAAATCCCAACCATAACATACNAATGCTTGATATGTTTTGTGCCTTGTGTTTCAGTCAACTGGCAGTGACTGAAAAAGACAAAAATTCTAAGGGGCAAATCAATGGCTGTTTCCCAATGGCAAAAAAATCCTGATTTACTTCGAAAAACGATAGAGTTTGATTTTAGAGATAACCGATATCGCGGTACGTTGGTTGCTCCACCGAAATCGGAAGGACCTAAGCCCTTGGTGTTAGTCATTCATAATTACCAGGGACTGAAATTTTTTGACGAAGACGTTGCAGAGTTTATGGCGCGTTCTGGTTATGTTGGACTGGCTATCGATCTTTATGGTGATAACGTCCCCTCGAACGAACGGTTGTGGCCAGACGATCCCGAAAAGGTAATGTCGTTCAATAGAAAATGTTTTGAGGCAATGGTTCAATGCGATCACGATCACGAGTTTTTTCGGTCTCTTTTGAACCAGTGGTTAATAAAAGGAGTTGAAGAGGAGAGTGTCGAACATCGAGTTCCTCCGGCTGCAATCGGTTATTGTTTTGGTGGCGTGGCTGTTCTGGAAGCAGTACGCGCTGGATTAAATCTATCCGGAGTTGTATCTTTCCATGGGCTACTGCAAACCGGCGAAGATAAAGCACCGGAGATGGTCGGTATAGAAAGACCGAATCTGAAGTTAGTTCCCAATGTTTACAATAAAGACACCGTTGTATTAATCGAGAATGGTCGAGATGATCATTTGGTTTCCGATGAAAGCAGAGTGAGATTTTGCAAAGAGATGGATGATGCGGGCGTGCGTTGGATTTTTCACGATTACTCNGGAACTCCCCATGGGTTCGCTCTTCCGCCAACNTTAGGNCCGCCAGGCCATTTGCACAAATCTTCAGATCGATTATCGACCATAAGTATGTTGAGGCTTTTTAAAGAGATTTTTCCTGATTTTAAGCAGAATCGGGTTGAGTACAACGCATCGGGAAACTTTATACCGGATTAGAAAGAGGGCTAAAGAAATGCAGATAACGGCAAGTGAAGAGCAAATAAAGAANTCATTGATGGATCTTAATATCCCGACATTATTAATGGTCATGACTCAGTATTCTGGAGATGATCGCTGGTTGGTCGATCGCTACCGCCCCAAACCAATCTATGTTCCTGANGGNGAGATTTTTCCTGATGACAGCGGAGATTATGATCAGGCCATCGCCGATGAAATAAGAGCATCGGCTTTAGAGCTTATTCTCAAAATCAAAGACAATGAACTTCCTTTGCCGACGGCGCCGTCGGCTGCTCGGATGCGAAAAATGATGGAGTTTTCAGTCGGAGAACCACTTGAACAAGATTTTTGTGAAATGTTGCTCGAGGAAACGAATTTTATTGATCGAGACTTAGATTGGCTGGATGAGCTGGTTGAGTCTTCTAAGAAGAAGTTTTTAGATGAGTTGCATGTAGTAATCGTTGGCGCAGGCATGTCTGGAATTTGTNCGGCGGCCAAATTAAAACGAGCTGGGATTCGCTTTACCATACTAGANAANAACGATGCCGTTGGGGGTACCTGGTATGANAATACGTATCCCGATTGTGGAGTTGATACGCCGAATCATTTTTATTCCTTCTCTTTTATGAGGAATCCGAATTGGTCTGGCTACTACTCCAAAAGAGATGAATTATACGAATATTTTGAGAAATGCACTGACCAGTTAGATATTCGAGACAACATCAAANTTCGAGCGGAAGTTACAGGAATGACGTTTAACGTAAAAAGACAGAGCTGGACAGTGGATTTTTCGCTTGAGGCCGGCAAGAAAGAGACTATAGAAGCGAATATCGTTGTCAGTGCGGTAGGCCAGCTAAATAGGCCAGTGGTNCCGAAATTTGACGGACAAGAGATTTATAATGGTGAATCCTTNCATTCGGCTCGTTGGCGACATGATGTTGATATAAAAAACAAGAAGGTAGCGGTGATCGGAACAGGTTGTAGTTCNGTTCAATTGGTACCGAAGACTGCTGAAAAAGCTNACCACCTAACTGTATTTCAGCGCACTCCACATTGGATAACGCCGAGTCGAGATTACTATCGATCAGTTGAAACCGGTATAAAGTGGGCTTTGAACTATCTTCCTTGCTACGCAGANTGGCATAGGGCGCGAATGATTTTTGGTTTTATGGATAGAAATTGGAGTGCNGTTGTTGAGGACCCGAATTGGCAGCATAAGGATCGTTCGATGAATGAGCAGAACGATATGATTAGAGAATCTTTCACGTCATACATCAGCGCTCAACTTGGTGACCGACAAGACTTATTGCCAAAGTGTGTTCCTGACTTTCCTGTCTACGGTAAACGTCCGGTAATTGACAATGATTGGTATAAAACCTTAGCAAGAGATGACGTTAGCTTGGTAGACAGCCCTATCAAAAGTTTTACAGAGAAAGGAATTCTTACAGAAGATGGAATCGAACATGAATTTGATGTAATNATTTATGCGACCGGATTTAATACGAATAGATTTTTGTGGCCAATGGATGTGAAAGGCNTAGAAGGAAAAAATCTTGAGGAGCTGTGGGGAGAAACTCCGGAAGCCTATAANGGNATTTTGGTGCCANNTTANCCNAATCTNTTTTGCTTATANGGTCCNAANACNAATATCGTNCANGGNGGAAGCATTATCTACAATACGGAATGCCAAGTGCATTACATGATGCAGTGCATTGCGCTTATGGCNGAAAAAGAGGCAAGGGAGTTCGAGGTCAGTGCCGAGATAAANGATCAGTACAATAAAGAGGTTCAGGAATTAAGTCAGCAGCTTGCGTGGGGACACTCCGGAGTCCAGAGTTGGTATAAAAACTCTNAAGGAAGAGTTGTTAATAATTCCCCTTTTAGTAATCTCGAATATTGGTCTAAGACACATGATATTGAACCTGACGCCTACGATTTATCTTGATTGATTTACTGCATATTGATAGCTAGATCAAAGGCGGGTCTACTCGATATGTTATCTACATATCGTTTGAGATTTGACATTTCTTCGGGAACGCACCCAAGTCTGTTGCTCATAAAGCAGGCATGTCCAAGCATGATATCTGCAGCTGAAAAGTTTCCAATTAAGTAGTCTCTGCCGCTAAGTTCCGTGTTGACGGGTTCCAGAGCCCGNGTTAAGAGCTTTTTTGCTTGTGACAGTGCTGTTTCATCTCTACGATCGGGAGGAAGGAGGACAGTTTGAACGACTATCGTGTTCACTGGCGGCATGACCATACCCTCACAGTAATGAAACCATTGAAGGTATGCAGGAAAAGANGGGTCTCTTTTGTCNGGCTTTAAGTCAGNTTTTTCGTGGCATTCAAGTATATATTCAACGATAGCGCCAGATTCCCATATTAGTTTCCCATCATCCTCAAGTACTGGCACGCGCCCAAGTGGGTGCCGTGCTCTATGCTTTTCAGATTTCAAGTCCTCTGGATGGAAGCGCATTTTGTTAACTTCGTAGGGAAGTCCNAGTTCTTCAAGTAGCCAAATNATTCTNCCTGCTCTTGAGTTTGGTGCGAAATGAACGATTAACATGTGAATTTATTCCTCTTGGTGTTTNTTGATTAATAAGTCGCATCCTGTCCCACTGAACATTTCGGAGATTCTTTGTNTTTCTGNCNGCTCTAATTTTGAGAATTCGATACGAAGCCAATTCAAGCATTTTGCTTGGTAGGGAAAAATTTCCTGCGTCCACGGCTTGCCGCGGACAAACGTTTCGACTTTTCTCCTCCCGCTATTTATTGCTTCCTCATTCTGGAGCATTACGGGCGTGTATGTCTCGCCNACTTCTTTNAGGAGGTTTTCCAGTCTCGACCCTAATTCCTCTNTAGGCAGATCGCTATTTCCATTGACCTCNAGTCCAGATAGATCCTCCATAGTGCTCACCCATGCATGGATCCGAGGAAATTTTTTAATAACAATTTCGCTTGGAGTTGGATCGAACTGAGCTAATTGCGTCAGTTGACCAAAGAATGCAAAGTCACACGATCTCGGGCCTGTTCCCAACAAAAACGGGTGAGATTGAAGTAAACTATCGAAGCNACTTAAAAATTTTATGAAGCTGTTTTCAATGATTTCTTTGGTAGTCTCNTTCGAACCNACTACNCCGAGTCTTGATATTTGCCTNTCNGAGAACGCACTTTTTAGCTCAGTAGCGTTTTGATTGCTTTGGGAAATGCCNCCTTGATAAAAAGGCAATATTGAGCCAGCCATGTCTGCATCTTTGAGGTATGCCCAACGATAGTGGAACATCGCTTTGGTTAACCATTCATCGCCNTAATCTTCNAACAAATAATTCAAAAANGCCNTNGTCGGATNTTCTGGAATTATGGATCGACCTGGGTACTCGATTTCAAGTTTTCTGATNATTGGGGTGCTGTCGATAAAAGGTTCGAGCTGACCTTGGCTATCTTTAAAATAAACAATTGGAATCAGACTTACTTTTGGTTTAGGTAACTTATGTTTATTCTGGCTGCCTAGGTATTTAAAAGGAATCCGTCGATACCTCAAAACGGCGAGCATTTTCCTGGTATATGGCGATGCTGGTGCGCCAATTATCGTGAGCAATTCTGAAGCCATAAACCTC
>NZPK01000123.1 GCA_002693325.1 Gemmatimonadota bacterium
AAATCAAGCAATTTCTAGCCCATCGCTGTGGTTTATTTGGCAATGGGGCCACTGTATCATATCTTTTATCTAATAAATCCTTTATAAACGGAAGGTTATGTAAAAATAATGTCGCCAGATATTGAAAAAGTTTATGATCCAAAACAAATAGAAGAAAATTGGTATTTGTTTTGGGAGGAGAGTGGTTTTTTCCGTTCAGATAATAGGTCGGAAAAGCCTTCCTACTCAATTGTTATTCCTCCTCCCAATGTAACTGGCGAACTTCACATGGGACACGCTATTCAACACGCTATTCATGACTTAATTATTCGTTGGAAGCGTATGCAAGGATACGAAGTCCTTTGTCTGCCTGGAACTGACCATGCTGGTATAGCAACCCAAATGAAAGTCGAACAAAAACTTCTGTCAGATGAAGGACTTACTAGGTATGATGTTGGTAGAGAACGGCTTATGGATCTTATTTGGTCGTGGCGAGAGAAATATGGTGATACAATCTATCACCAAATGAGAAAACTAGGAACTAGTTATGACTGGTCTAGGGCGCGGTTTACTCTCGACGATGATTATGTCAATTCAGTTTTGGAAGCGTTTCAAACGTTTCATAAAAATGGATGGATCTATCGAGGTAAGCGCATGATTAATTGGTGTCCGGAGTGTCGCACTGTTATTTCAGATTTAGAGACTGAAGAACGCGATGTTGCTGGAAACCTCTGGCATATTTGTTACAAAGGAGTAGCAAATGCTCCCGACGTTACTGTTGCGACAACTAGGCCTGAAACGTTACTCGGTGATACTGGTATAGCAGTTCATCCGAATGACAAAAGATGGAAAGATGCAGTAGGGAAGTATGTTGATGTACCATTAGTTGGTCGAACAATCCAGATAGTGGCTGATTCTTATGCTGATCCAGAAATGGGTAGTGGGGCGGTAAAATTGACACCTTGCCATGACCCAAATGACTACGCTGTTGGGGAACAGCACGGTCTTGAACAAATTCAGGTGATAGGCTTTGATGGTAAAATGACCGAGGCCGCAGGTAAATACTGTGGAATGGATCGGTATGAATGCCGAGAAAAATTACTAGATGATCTATCGAAAAGTGGTCATTTGGTAGAAACAGTAGAGCATATTCATGCTGTGCCGCATCACGATAAATGTGGGACTGTGATAGAACCGCTTCCAATGGAACAGTGGTTTATGAACATGAAAGACTTGGCTAAAGTTACTCGCGAAGTATTGGAAGAGAATCGAATAGAGTATGTCCCGAGTAGATTTAGGGACTATGCGATAGACTGGCTCGATAACATCCGAGATTGGGCACTATCTCGTCAGATTTGGTGGGGGCATCGTATACCGGCATACTATTGTAGAAATTGCAGTCGCGATGGTTTAATTCCCATGGGAGGTCTTTCTATCGACGAAGCTATTGATCAGGGGAATTTTCGAATTTCTATAGATGATGGAGCAGTTCCTGTTGTTAGTGCTTCCTGCCCATCTGAATGTAGCTCCTGCGGAGGGAGAGATTGGGTCCAGGATCCTGATGTATTGGATACCTGGTTTTCGTCAGCTCTTTGGCCATTCGCTACAATGGGCTGGCCGAAAAAGACTCAAGATTTATCTTTCTTTTATCCGACAGATTTGATGATTACGGCGCGTGATATCCTTTATTTGTGGGTGCTCCGTATGGCTATGACCTCGCTTGAATGTATCGACAAAATACCCTTTAAAACGGTATTAATTCATCCGACTATCCTTACTAAGGATGGTCGTAGGATGAGTAAAAGTCTCGGTACCGGATTAAACCCATTAGATTTAGTTGAATTGTATGGAGCGGATGCGACACGTTTTAGTCTTCTTGCGCAGGCTGGCTCGGTGCAGGATGTTCGTTTCGACGCAGAAATAGAAAAAAACGTTGTAAAGTCGTCAGTCAGTGGTGAAATGGGAAGAAATTTTGGAAATAAAGTATGGAATGCTACAAGGTTTGTTTTGATGAATTTAGAAGGTTATAAGCCCATTGACCATAGATGCGTAGAAATGTTAGAAGATTCTTGGATATGTAGCCGTTTGTCCCTAACGATTAACGAGGTAAATAAGAATCTAGCGGCCTANCGATTTAGCGACGTAATCCGATCGTTGTATGATTTTTTATGGAGAGATTATTGTGACTGGTATTTAGAACTGGCGAAGCCTCGCTTACAAGAAAAACGGAAGCGGCAAGGGGTTCAAAATATTCTTGTTTTGGTTTTGGAAAATGCACTACGTTTATTACATCCTGTAATGCCTTTTATTACGGAATCTTTATGGCAGGCCTTGCCAAAATCGCAGGCTTCTCAATCAAGTATTATGATATCTGATTTTCCTAAGGACGGCGTGTTCAAGCGAGATGTTCAAGCCGAAGAAGATATGGTGTTTATGCAAGAATTAATNACTTCTGTTCGCACAATTAGATCAGAAATGAATATTCCAAACTCTAAATCGATACGTATTATCTTATCGACGGATGATACGACATGTAGAAAAAAATTAAATATTTTCTCTGATTCCATCGAAAATTTAACCAAAGCAGAGAGCATAGATATTGGGGAATCATTGAGTCCTAATGGAATGTGTGGAAGTGCCGCTGTAAACGGCGTTGAAATATTTGTACCTCTGGATGGATTGGTGGATTTGTCGGCTGAACGTAAACGNTTAGAAAAAGAATTGGATAAATTTGAAAAGCTAACGAAAAGTATTGAAGGTAAGCTAAATAACGAAAAATTTGTTCAAAATGCACCCTCAAATATTGTTCAAGGTGAACGAGATAGGTATCGTGAGTATAGTGATACGGTAGAACGCATTAGGGCAAACATTATTCGTTTAGGGCAGTAATTTAGTATTNTTAACGCTTAACTCGGAATCTAAGCTAGTCGCTCTTCAGCGGTGGGGCCTTATGAGTTTTGATTATTTTACTCTTAGTCAATTAGCTTCGGAACTACATCAGTTACTTACCGGNANAATTATAACTGGCGCNGTTTTTTCTGAGNAAAATTTAAAGCTTACTATACATCAACTTGGCTCCATTTGTTTTCAGTGTAAACCTAATGGACTGATTCTTTATAATCGAAACGATAGAAGAAAGCTGCCACGACCAGGGAATAGGGATCCAGAAAGATATTTTATCGACGCTCGGATCATCCATATAGGCATTCCAGGTCGAGATCGTAGTCTTGTTTTTTCCATAGAGCGTTACAATAAAAAACTCGATGAAACAACGCGTGGCAGCTTAGTTTGTGAAATGATGAATCGACGTATTGATTGTGCTCTAATAAGTCAGGAAAGCGAGAAAATTATTGGATGCTGGGGTAATGAAAAACGTTTAATAGCTGGAAACCTTTATATCCCTCCAGCAAAAGATCAGAGAAGGATCTTTGGTTTGGATTCAATTGAGATGAGAGATGGATTAGATGGTTCTCAAGACGAGAATTATCTTGACTTTATTCGACGCACGTTTTCCGGAATTGATCGTTCGGTGATACGTGAGATTCTATATCGATGTAATTTACGGGAAAAAGACTTAGTAAGTCCGTTGGGCATTGAGAAATTTTGTGCAAACGGCTTGGAATTAATAAATAGTGTAGGCTCTTTGGGTGGATTTGTTTATGAAGAACAAGGAAAGTTACAATTTACGTCCTTGTATCCCACGCGCTTGCCTTCTTCAGTACGGGTTGAAAAAAGAGCTTTATTAGTTGATTCTATTTATGATTATTCTGATCGACAAAATATTTATTCTGCTGTTGAACGAAAGAAAAAGCACATAAATAGAATAATAAAGAAAATCAAAAAATCATCTACGAAGAAAAGAGATATTCTTCATAAGGAATTCATGGAAACCGAATCCGCGCAGGATCTTGAAAGAAAGGGCCATACCTTACTGGCTAATTTAGGCCACATTGAAAAATACAGTAAGAGAGTTTGCCTGATGGATGTTTTTGAGGATAGTAAGAAAAATATGATTGAATATAAGTTTGAGAATGATCAGACGCCAGCTGAGCATGCCGAGAGACTTTTGAAGTTTTCAAAAAAGCTTAAAAGACGCAGAAAAGTATTGCCCTCCTTAATTTCAAAAATAGATGAAGAAATTGTCGAATTAGAATCATATGAAAAATTACTAGATTCTGAGAATCCTAATTTAGATAAGTTGACCTATTGTCTCACCGAAAAAGGATATATGGATTTAAAAAATAACGTTGGTAATGAACACAAAAGACGGGCCGATAATTCAGCTTCTCTTCGTAAATACTTAACTGATGATGGATGGATGATTATGGCCGGAAAAAATAATAAAGAAAACGATATATTAACTCATCGAATTGCGGCACAAAATGATTTTTGGTTTCATGCACATGGCTATTCTGGATCTCACGTGATTCTTAAAAGAGATGGACGTAAAGATGAACCGAGTAAATTGTCAATAGAGCAGGCAGCAGCTGTTGCTGCTTTTTGGAGTAAGGGTAAAACCGCAAAAAAAGTTCCTGTGGTATATACTTTGAAAAAGTATGTAAATAAACCTAAAGGAGGGGCGCCGGGGCAGGCCGTTCTTAAGCGAGAAAAGACAATCGTAGTACAGCCCAGGGTGCCAGATAGAAAAGCCTAGTTAGTAAAAGGCGTAAAATTAAAAGAAAGAAATCATGGCTTTGTTTATTGGATTAATAGGACTTCCTAATGTAGGAAAATCTACCTTGTTTAACGCACTGGCTGAGACAGATGTTGAGGCTGAAAATTATGCGTTTTGCACAGTTGATCCGAATGTTGGTGTTATTAACGTTGATGATTCTAGATTGTCAGAATTGCGCGAGACAATNAAGCCGAAAAGTTGTGTCAAAGCATCTATCCAGTTTGTTGATATTGCTGGTTTGGTAAAAGGCGCTAGTCGAGGTGAAGGACTGGGAAATAAATTTCTCGGACATATTCGTGAGGCTGATGCATTAATTCAAGTTGTTCGTTGTTTTGGTGGAAATGAAATAACTCACGTTGAAGGTAGTGTCGATCCTGTTCGTGACGTTGAGCTAATACACGCGGAACTCCTTTTAGCCGATTACGAAATGTTAGAATCCAAATTGCAACATTTAGAAAAGGTAGTTCGCTCAGATCCTAATTCGACGCAAAAGCTCGAATTAGAAACTATTCGAAAAGCCTATGAAATGGCTGGGCGGGGAAGGATGTTAAGCGAATTGGAATTGAGTGATGAAGAAGCTGTATTCATAAAGCAGCAGGCTGTCTTAACATATAAGCCNATGTTGTATGTAGCGAATGTTTCAGAAGCCGATAATATTGAGAAGAATGAAGACTTTATTGCNTTATCGGATTTTGTGGGTAAGGAAAGAATAATTTCGATCTCCGCTCTTTTTGAAAAGGAATTGCTTGAACTAAATCCTGANGATCGCGAGGCCTTTTCTGATGAATTCAATAGTAACAATGGTGGAATCCAAGAACTAGTAAAGGCAGGTTATTTACTTCTAAACCTGATAACATTCTATACATTGGCTAACAACAAACTTCAAGCTTGGCAAATTCCTAAGGGTACAAAGGCTCCCCAAGCGGCAGGTCGCATACATACTGATATGGAAAAAGGGTTTATTCGAGCCGAAGTAGCTGATTCTTCTGATATCATCGATAGAGGTGATTTGCAGGTATTAAAAGAAGATGGATTATTGCGTGTGGAAGGTAAGGAATATATAGTAAATGATGGTGATGTAATACAGTTTCTCTTTAAGGTGTAAAAACTTGACGGGTATTGTAGTCTATTCTAACTTGAAGTTTTTATTGGCTGTTTCANATCACGCGTTTGATNGGATATAGGATGAGTACGGCTTTAGGTATGATTGAAACAAGTGGTTGGGTTGCATTAATTCAAGCTGCAGATGCGATGGTAAAGTCTGCTGATGTTNAATTACTTGGGTGGCAAAAAGTCGGTGGTGGACTTGTTTCCGTATTTGTAATCGGAGAGATTGCTGCCGTCCAGGCAGCGGTTAAATCGGGAATNGATGCTGGGAAAACTATTGGAGAGATACGCGCAAATCACATCATACCAAGAATCCATAAAGAATTATTGCCGCTCATCCCGTTGCGTCCTCTTACACATTCGCTGCCAGATTGATTAGGGATTTCCGTTTAAGTAGCAAGAGATTGCTGCAAATAATTCTNGTNTTTGGCTTTCTCGGTGGCACCGTTTATTTCCTCAATGTAGAAAAGATTCTAATAGCTGTAGATAAACTGAGTCCTTTGAATCTTTTCTTTGCTGCTTTGTTAACAGTTGTCNGAATATTTTTACAAAGTGTTAAATGGCANATATTTTTAAGCCATTGCCAATCTGTCAGTAGTTTTTCGAAGTCTATGAATTCAGTATTGTTGGGAATGGCTTTAGGCTTGTTTACTCCGGGACGTATTGGAGAAATTGGCAGAAGTTTAGCCTTTTCCTCAAACAGGTCTATTACTACCGTTTTTGCTGCGGTTGATCGTCTCATATCAGTACTTTGTGGATTAATGCTTTCTGTGCTGTGTGTGTATCAATCTAAATTAGTCAATGTAGATCNTATATTTTTCGGTTGTATTTTTTTTACAATAATATTCATATGTATTTTCTTTTTAAAAAGGTTTTTAGTAAGAAGATACTCAATTGTCGGGAAATTTTTGAAACAGTCTGAATTGATATCGCGTAAAGAGTATTTTTTTATATTTCTGTATTCNATGAGTTTTAACGTTATATTTTGTTTCCAGTTTTTTTTGTTNGTAGGTGGATTCTTTGATTGGGATCTGCAAATTGTTTTTTTTATACCTATTATTTATACGGTTAAGTCATTTTTACCCGTAACTATAGGGGATTTAGGCGTTCGTGAAGGAGTTGCAGTTTTGGTATTTGGTCAGAATGGATTAGACCCAGAGCCTGCTTTTAATGCGTCTCTTGTTATTTTTTTGTTGAATGTACTAATACCTGCAATCTCTGGCTGGTTGTGGTGTGGAGGTCGAACTATTTCTTCGGAACTAGCCGAGATTAAGAAAGGACTTTGATGAATTCAATTTATACTCTTAAAAAAGATATATGTGAAGTCGGTAGGCGCGTTTATAAACGTGGATATGTTGCGGCAAATGATGGGAATATCAGTATACGTCTTGATAGTGATAGAATTTTATGTACGCCAACAGGTGTTAGTAAAGGTTTTTTGACGGAGGATATGTTGGCAGTATGTGATTTGGATGGCAAACAAATTTCAGGTTCAGTTCCTATCTCTTCGGAAATTCGCATGCACCTTGAGATTTATAAACTACGAAAGGATATCTCATCTGTAGTTCACGCCCACCCGCCAACAGCTACTGGTTTTGCTGTTGCTGGAATTGAATTGACTAGGTGTGTCTTGCCGGAGGTAATTGTAAGCTTAGGAGGTATACCACTTGCTGAATATGGGACGCCGGGAGGGGNTGATATTGTCGAACCTATGAAACCACTACTAAAAGAATATGATGCAATTTTAATGGCAAATCATGGTGTTGTTACNTTGGGATCGCACGTTATGGACGCTCATTTTAAAATGGAAACCGTTGAACATTATGCCAAAATTGCCTTGGTTGCACATCAACTTGGTAGTGTAAATACTCTATCCAATCAACATGTTGACGAATTAATCGAACTTAGAAACCGATTTGGCATAGTAGGTCGGCCAGCCTGCGATCTTGGTAGTGGTGAAGGATCACAGTCTAGTGACGGTAGTAAGGGGGTCAATAATTTGGTTGATGAAATTACAAATGAGATTATGCGCAAGTTAAAAGTATAAGCGGGTTTTTATTGGATATATGTGTAGTAGGCCTTGGAGAAGTAGGTCGATATATTAGTTCTGTCCTNGTGGGGCAAGGTAANAACGTAATTGTAGTAGATCGTAATAAGTCCGCTTTAGATTCGGTGGAACTGGGGATGGATGTATCCGNTCTTGCAGGTAATGGGGCTACTTTACACATGCTTGAAAAGATGCGTGCATCAAGTGCTGATCTCATCATTGCTGCTTCAAGCGAGGATGAGAGTAATATGCTTGCTTGNATTTTTGCTAAAAATTTAGGTGCTCGTAAAGTTGTTGCACGGGTTTCAAAGCCTGAACATTTACAGAATGATCAGGGGGTTATCTANAATTCACATGGAATTGATCTTATTGTAAGCCCTGAAATGTTAACTGCAACAGAGATTACNAAGCATGTTCGGAGTATGGGCGCTTTGGGGNTAGAGCATTTTGCAGACAACCGAATTGAAATAGTNCAGTTTCTTCTTAAAGAGCATAATAAACTCATAAAACATCCTATTTCTGAATTATCTGAACAATATTTTTCTGGCCAAGGCGTCGGTATAGCGGCTATTGTTCGCGATGGCGAATTATTAATTCCCACAGGAGAAGATGAGTTGCAGATCGCAGATCAAATCTTCTTAATCGGTCCCGGCGATACGATAGAATCGGTTGGGCATCATTTTGGGAAAAAGAGGAANAGTTCAGCTCAACGTGTGATGATTATTGGTGGTGGAGATATAGGTCTATCGGTGGCAAAGTCACTAGAATATTTGGGGTTTAATGTCGTAGTCGTTGAACGGGATTCTAGTCGTGCTAATGAACTCTCCGTTCAGTTNGAAAAAACGGCGGTAATAGTGGGTGACGGTACAAATTTGTCGCTTTTAGAAGAAGAAGGTGCCGGTAGCAAGGATGTTTTTGTCTCGGTTAGTCCTGATGACGAAACAAATTTGATGGCAGGACTTTTAGCCAAACGTTTAGGCTGTTCAAAAGTTATAGCCCTGGTACATAGGCCGGATTATGGACCAATATATGAGCAGTTAGGAATTGATGCTGCTATTAGTCCTCGCTTGCTCGCTGCAAATCAGATTTTGAAATCAGTAAGAGAAGGTGAGGTTGTTTCCACCTCATCGTTAGCAGATGGGAAAGGCGTGATTATTGAGCTAAATGCTGCTGAGAACTCTCCAGTCGTCAACAAACCGTTAGGCTCAACTGCTTTTCCAAAGGGTGCTATGGTTGGTGCTGTAGCTGGAGAGGATGGTGTCTTTGTGCCAACCGGCCAATCTGTGATTAAAGCAGGTAATACGGCNATAGTATTTACAACGAAGGAAATGCAGAGTAGTGTTGAGAAAATGTTCAGTGGGAAAAAGAAACTTAAATGAATGTTAAGATTGTATTACGCTTGTTGGGAGTGCTGCTTTTATTTCCTGGAACATTTATGGCCTTTTGTCTTCTTATGGCCTTTTACTATGAGGAACCTGAAGCAGTTAAATCTCTGGGANTTGCGACGGGAATAGCTGTATCTTCTGCATTAGTGCTCTTTTTTAGTGGAAATGCCTCACGGGAATCGATTTATAGAAGAGAAGCCTTAGTTGTTGTAGGTCTTGGCTGGATTCTTTCTTGCTTTTTGGGGAGTCTACCCTATTTATTCAGTGACTGTGTTTCAAGTTTTTCTGACGCATTTTTTGAATCAGTATCTGGTTTTACGACTACCGGAGCTACGGTAATAGGTGATATTGAATTATTGCCTCGTTCGATCCTATTTTGGAGAATGTTAACTCACTGGCTTGGTGGGATGGGTATTATAGTCTTATTTGTTGCTGTTTTTCCACAGATGGCCGGAGGCGCGAAACAAATGTTTCGTTCAGAAGTTCCGGGTCCAGTTGCTGAGGGACTTCGTCCGAAAATAAAGGAAACGGCTCTCACACTTTGGAAGATCTACATAATCCTAACTTTTGTAGAAACTGCTCTGCTGAAAGTAGCAGGGATGTCTCTTTTTGATGCTTTCTGTCACTCAATTTCCACAATAGCGACAGGAGGATTTTCGACTCNAAATGGTAGTATTGCTGAGTATAATAATACTGTCGTCGAGGTAATNATAGCCGTATTTATGTTAATTGCAGGAGCTAACTTCGGCTTGTACTATGCTATACTTAAAGGTCGTATTTGGTCTTTATTTGTTAANGCTGAATTTCGTTCATACGTAGCAATTTTACTTGTTGTAAGTATTGTTGTGGGATTGTCTATTTCTAACCAACATGGTGATAGTTTCACTGCTATACGCTATTCAGTATTTCAGACGATCTCCGTAATGACAGGTACAGGTTTATGTACAGATGATTTTGGTTCGTACCCGCCCATAGCCATGGCATCGTTAGTTTGTCTAATGTTTATTGGTGGATGCGCGGGTTCGACGTCCGGAGGAATGAAAGTGTCGAGGGTCATTGTGATTTTTAAAGTTGCATATCAGGAAATTGTACATGCGTTTCGACCGCAAGTTAGAATGTCGGTTAGGCTGGGACATTCAGTTGTTGATAGAGAAATAGTGTATTCCATATTGGTGTTTGTGGTGTCTTTTATCTTCATAGCCGCTATGAGTACTTTATTAATGGCTGCTTTTGGTTTAGATCTTGTTACATCCTTTTCGTCCGTGGTTGCATGTTTGGCTAATGTCGGGCCAGGTTTAGCTACAGTTGGACCGTTGGAGACTTACGAGAACATTCCTACGGTAGGAAAACTTTTATTGTCAGTTTTGATGTTATTGGGACGACTAGAATTGGGTGTTTTGCTTGCGTTATTTATTCCAGGATTTTGGAGGAGGTAGGTTACGATGTTTAAATTTCTATTCGTTGTATCGAATTTTTGTGTCGTGGTATTCGCGGAAAATACGCAGGAAGGTACTGATTTAGTTGATTTAGTACGACTCGGTGATGAACAGATAGAACGGGGTAATATACGAAATGCACTCGATTATTACGAAAAAGCCTATGAATCAGGGGCAGGTAGCGCTCAATTTTTAAATAGACTTTCTGTNCTATACATGGAANCTGAGCAATTCGNAAAAGCAATAGAAATATTACGAACATCTTTGGCAGAAATGCCANGTCAAGTAGAATTATATTCCCGAATAGGCGAGGCTCAATTGGCTCTTGGGCAACTCGATTCAGCGATAGTCTCTATTGAGAGTGCACTTAAATTAGACCCACAGAATTCGTCGATACACAGTGCTCTTGCATTTTTATTAATGCAGGCGAATTTGACCGAAAAGGCAAAGGATCACTTGGATAACTCTGTGCGTCTGGATTCTTCTAATGCCGAAGCCCATAGGCTTTTAGGATTCTATTTTGCGCAATTAGATTCGGTAGATACGGCCATAAAACACTACAAAGTTTTGGCCAGTTTAGTTCCAGATGATTTTGAAAGCTTTAATAATATTGCTTTTTTACTAGCCAATCGCAAAGAATATATATCTGCGTTGAAATACTATGAAAAAGCAAAGGATAGGATAGTAGACCCGTATGTTTTGTCAGCGATTATTGAGAAAATGGAAGACGTTCGTGCGCTTATGGATGGAAAAATGAGAGCGCGGTACATATTGGTCGATTCAGAATCCTTAGCTAAGGATATTTATAAAAAATTAAATAACGGTGAAGATTTTTTAGATCTTGCTATGAAATACTCTATTGCATCTAATTCAAAGGATGGTGGAGACCTTGGATTTTTCGGTAGCGGTGAATTACTTCCAGAATTTGAGGAAGCGGTAATCCAGTTAAGAGTTGGCGACCATAGTCGTGTAATACAAATTACACAGGGATATGTTGTAATTCAGAGATTAAATTAACAAAGGATTTGTTTAAAATTTCGTATCAAAACGAATCAAGTGGAACAAAGGTAGTTGTAGAAATTGGAATTGTGATAGCGTTAGCTGTTGCATTGTCAACGATTACCAGACTTATTCAGTTACCTTGGGGTGGCTCAATAAGCATAGGGAGCGTACCGATAGCTATTTTTTGTCTATTGCGCGGATCTAAAGCGGGTGTATTGGTAGGGGCTCTATACGGTGTAGTTGACCTTATGTTAAATCCCTTTATTGTTCATCCCGCTCAAGTATTGCTTGATTATCCTATTCCAAATGCTTTATTTGGTTGTCTGATTGGATTCTTGCACCGTCTGGATACCCCCATTCGATTATTTCCTTACATATTGATTATATCCCTCGCAGGATGCGCAAAATGGTTCTCGCATTGGATTTCCGGTATTTTATACTTTGGTGCCTATGCACCTGTAGGTCAGGAAGTCTGGATTTATTCTGCTATCTACAATGCTTCTCACGTAATACCCGAAACAATTTTATGTATAGTGCTCTTACGATTTTTGGTGCCCTATATTCCAAAAAGACTTTCCGAATTATAATTAGTAAACATTTCCCATTTTGTCGACTGTATTTTTGGTCTATGGATCACCCTAAAGAGCACTGAACTCTATACGTGTTAGGTATAATTATCACATAAGGCATACTTATTGCTTGGGTTTTTAAAAGTTAAGTATATGGATACACCGTTATCCGAACATTACCTCGAGGGCAGTTATGAATAAAAGTGATATAGAACGTTTGGCCGAAAATCTTGAAGCATTAGAGTCCCTAGGAAAATTATTCTCTAATCTCTGGTATCCGAAAGTTAAGGCAGAGATCAATGATGAAAAACTNCGAGCATATTTGACAGTTTTTGAAGATGCNATTCCAGGTATAGAAAATGTTTTGAAATATATTCGAGAAAATGCCAATGCAATCGCTACAGGCGATATCGATTTAATACAGCGGAACTTTACAGAATTTGCAGAGTCTTTGTTAGGTGGAATATCAGATGATGTGGGACAGTATCAAGATCCTCCTAGGATTGACATAGAGAAGGAGNNGCTTACCGATTTTAGTACCGATGACTCTNTCGAAGACAATCTTACAAGTGATGATTTATTATCATTAGATCAGCAAGAGNCTTTAGAATCTGTAGACCAAGAGGATCTCGAGGATTTGTTTGATGAATCCTCGGAGCAGNAAAATGATAATCAAACAGAAGAAGTTGAGCTTGATGAACTTATTGTAGATGATATTGAAATCGATTCAGACTTGGATGATATAACTGCTGATATATCTGAGGAAGAGATGTCGTCGATTTTAGACGATCATACTAGTGAAGTTGATTCGTCAGAAGAAGAGTCAAAGAAAAACAAGGCAAAAGACGCTGAAGATATGGGCGACATTAATGAGATAGATGCTTTATTTGAATAANTAAATATTAAATGTGTAAATAGGGAGGGTGTTCACTTAAGATCATCCTCCTTTTTATTTTGTATTTCTCTATGTATAATTTAGGTATATAAGTTTTTATAGATTTTCATATTCTTATCGGTTCTAACCTAAATATTATGACTAAATATACTGCTTTGTTTCAATGTATTGAGTGTAGTAATACCTATCCGCTTGATGAAATCCTTTACTCCTGTGATATTTGCGGCGGTCTACTAGAAGTTCGACACGATATGGAAGTCCTTCGACGACGAAACGGCGGGGAATGGAAGGATTTATTCGATGATAGGTACATGCGTACAACCTACCCGTATGGAAGTGGTGTATGNNNNAAAAAAGAGATTGTTTGTCCTTCTGTAGCTGATGATAACGTTGTTTCTATGTGTGAAGGAGGAAGTAATCTTTTTTGGGCTGATAGGTTGGGCTCAGAAATAGGTTTGAGCGACCTTTGGATCAAACAATGTGGTAATAGTCATACTGGATCTTTCAAAGATTTGGGAATGACGGTTCTGGTTTCAATGGTCAATCAGATGATTAAGGATGGAAAGAAAATTCCTGCTGTTGCCTGTGCCTCAACTGGCGATACTTCTGCTGCGTTATCTGCGTATTGCGCCGCTGCTGGAATCCCTGCTATTGTACTTCTACCCAAAAATATGATTACTACCTCGCAACTAATTCAACCGATAGCGAATGGCGCTATAACTATATCCTTAAGAACCGATTTTGATGGGTGTATGAAATTGGTTCGTGAAATAAGTTCTCGCGAACAAATTTANTTGGCAAACTCTATGAATTCTCTTCGAATTGAAGGGCAAAAGACCGTTGGCATAGAATTAGTTCAACAATTTGATTGGCAAGTACCTGATTGGATAATAATACCAGGTGGTAATCTTGGTAACGTAAGTGCGTTAGGTAAAGGATTTCTTGAAATGGAGGAGCTTGGTCTTATTAATCGTCTTCCGCGTTTGGTGGTAGGGCAAGCAGAAAAAGCAAATCCACTTTACCTCAGCTATTTAAACCACTTCGAATCTTTTAAACCAGTAAAAGCTGGAGATACATTGGCAAGTGCAATAAAAATTGGGGATCCTGTTAGCCGAGATCGTGCAATTCGTATCTTGAAGCGGTTTTCAGGTATTGTTGAGCAAGCAACTGAAAATGAACTGGCAAATGCATGTGCGAGAGCAGATCGAACGGGCCTATTTACTTGTCCACATACTGGAGTTGCTTTAGCATCCTTATTTAAGTTGGTAGATTCCGGTNTTATTTCTAAATCCGATCGCGTTGTAGTTATATCCACAGCGCATGGTCTAAAATTTCCAGATACCAAAGTAAAATATCATGAAGGCACATTAGAGGATTTAGGAATCGAATCACCATTTAGGAATGATCCTATTGAAGTTGATCCAAAATTTGAAGATGTGAAAACGGCCATTTGGAATGAATTAGAGGAACGATATTGACAGTTAAATTATGTTCTTTTTAGTATCGTCTATTTTGTTTAAACCTATTATCTTATACGTAACGTACTTCTTGATGACTATTTAATGGGCAGATATTTTGGCTGATAAACAAAATATATTTACGAAAACCGTACATGGTGGAGAAGGGAAAACGCAATATAAGTCCTCTCTTGTTCCAGCTATTGCCCAAACCTCGACGTTCACTTTTTCATCTCTCCAAGATTTTAATGATTTTAAAGATGGAAAGAGAGATGCCTTTGAATATGGACGATATGGAAACCCAACTCAACGCGTTGCTGAAGAAAAAATAGCTGATCTGGAAAATGCTGAAGAGTCTTTACTCTTTTCATCAGGAATGGCAGCTATTTGCTCTGTTTTATTATCTATGCTACGGTCAAATCAACACATTATCCTCACCANAGATTGTTATAGGCATACCTCTCAATTTTGTGCTACACTGGAAAAATTTGGGATAGTTACAACAGTGGTAGCGCCTGATGATATAGATGGCTTATCAGCAGCTTTAAGGCCCAATACTAGATTGATTTTTACTGAATCGCCATCTAATCCTCATTTACACGTTATGGATTTAGAACAACTTGTTGGAATAGCAAAATCCGCGGGTGTTAAATTGGTTGTCGACAACACGCTATCTACGCCAATTAACCAGAAGCCATTAGACTTCGGTGTTGATTTGGTAATTCATAGTGCAACGAAGTATTTAGCTGGGCATAATGACGTCCTCGCCGGTGTAGTAAGTGGAAATCGTGGAATTATTAGTGCAATAAGAGACTTTCATTATATGCTGGGTGCGACCCTAGATCCCAATTCATCATATTTGCTAAATCGCGGACTTAAGACCCTTGGGCTACGTTTACACCAACAGAATCAAACTGCTTTAGAGATAGCAAAACTTTTGGAAGATGATAAAGAAGTAATTAAAGTATACTACCCTGGGCTTAAATCTCACGCCTCTCACGAGGTTGCTTCTAAACAGATGCGGGGATTTGGTGGATTAGTTAGTTTCAAAATAAACGGTGGTATAGATATGGTTCATAAATTTGTACATGGTCTTGAAATTCCGAAAATCGCCAATAGTCTTGGGGGAGTTGAGACATTGGTTTCTCATCCCGCTTCTATGGCCTATTACGATCTTACTGATGACGAATTGACCGAACAGGGCTTGTCGAGAGATCTTGTTAGACTGTCAATTGGTATTGAAGATTCCTCGGATCTGATTGAAGATATAAAAAATGCACTTAGTAAATTATAAAATATTACCGCCTACTTACATATCATAATGACGAACATCGATATATCTTCATGAAGAACTATCTTAAAATAATGTCAGGCAATAGTAACAAGCCTCTTGCAAAAGAGATTTGCGATTACCTTGATACACCGCAAGGTCGTATAAATATAGAGCGCGGACCTAATGATAATATCAAAGTAAAGATTGAGGAGAATGTCCGAGAAGATGACGTTTTCGTTATTCAAACCTCCTGTTCGCCTGTAAATGACAATTTAACTGAATTACTTTTAATCATCGATGCGCTTAAATATGCTTCTGCTCGCCGAATAACTGCTGTATTACCATACTATCCTTATGTCCGAGCAGATAAAAAAGATGAGCCGCGAATTTCGATCACCGCGCGCCTCGTTGCTGATCTATTAAAAAGTGCTGGTGCGGATAGAATACTAACAATGACGTTACATTCGCCACAGATTGTAGCATTTTCTCGTGTTCCGGTCGATCAGTTATGGGCAACCAGTTTAATATGTGATTTTATGCGAACTCGAGATGTTAGTAACGCTGTGGTAGTCTCACCTGATGTCGGAAGTGCTAATGAAGCCAGCGCCTATGCTCAAAGTCTTGACTTACCTTTGGCTATCATGGACAAAAGGCGCTATGCGGATGATGAAATAGCATCGGTCCAAAACGTTATTGGTGATATTGAAGGGCGAGATGCCTTATTGTTTGATGACGAGGTATTAACAGGCGGATCTATGATGGAGGCTGTTCGAATTCTTAAAGAAAAAGGAGCTAATCGTATTTTAGCTGGATGTACGCACGGAGTATTTTCTGGCCAAGCACTTCAGTCTATAAATGATTCCTCACTTGAACTGTTTGCGACTACAAACACAATTCCGTTGGTTGCTGATGAGTCTAC
Organism: Gemmatimonadota bacterium; assembly: GCA_002693325.1. Lineage (GTDB taxonomy): Bacteria > Latescibacterota > UBA2968 > UBA8231 > UBA8231. The sequence continues at coordinate 16,745 of NZPK01000123.1, forward strand.
TGAAAAAATAAAAGTATTATCTGTTTCTCGTTTATTTGGTGATGCGATTAAGGCAATCCATCATGGAGAATCTGTTAGCAGATTGATTTAATCAAATTTGAATCGAGTATATATGGCAAGTAGGTTTGGAATAATAGTTGAAATATGGGATTTTCTTAGAGTTAGGAAGAAATGGTGGCTTGCCCCTATTATAACGACTTTGATGTTACTAAGTATGCTTATAGTCATGACTCAGGGGTCCGCAGTTGCACCATTTATTTATGCGTTATTTTAAAATTTTTACTTTATCGGTTTTTTTAGAAAATGGATGTTGAAAATATAAAATCACTAATAAGAGATGTGCCAGATTATCCCAAGACAGGAATTACTTTTAAAGATATCAATCCTGTTTTGGCAGATCCGGACGGTTTTAACACAGTTATTCGCGAAATGGCTGGTTTTTACGAGGGAAGCAAAATAGATTCGGTTGTTGGCATTGAAGCGCGGGGATTTATCTTTGCTGCTGGAATTGCGACGATTCTTTCTGTCGGTGTTATTCCAATAAGAAAGCCTGGTAAACTACCGCTTTTGACCAAAAGTGTTACGTATGAACTTGAATATGGAAGTGATACATTAGAGATTCAGGAAGATGCTATTTCTAACGGTCAACGTGTATTAATTGTTGATGATGTATTGGCTACTGGCGGTACNTTATGTGCATCAATTGATTTACTTCGTATGTGTAAGGCAGATATAGTTGGGGTTTCCTGTTTTGTTGAATTAAAATTTTTAAAAGGGCGAGAAAAAATAGACAAGAATATTTTAACTTCAGCTCTAATTCACTATTAGTAAGATAGGATATGAATAATGGCATCAGAGACCAAACGTATGACCAAAGAAGAATTGAGAGAAGATGAGTTCGTTGAGTGGCTCGTTTCTGTTGTTGATTACATTCGTGATCATAGAAATTCATTTATAGTCGGTGTTTTTATAGTAGTTGCAGGGATTTTTGGTATACGCACTTTTATAGATACGCAACATCAAAACATTCGAGACGCAGCAGCCCTGTGGGGTGATGTTTTAATTGCTGAGCAAGGTGGTCAATTAACTGAGGCTGCAAAAAAAGCGGAACATATAATGACTAGTTATGCAGGAAGTCCGGCTGCAGGTCAGGCGACTATATTCCTAGCGAATTTAAATTATTCTCAAGAAAAATATGCTGAGGCTGAAAAATTATACGGATCCTATCTTAATAGCGGAGATAGCGGTAAGACTGAAATTCTTCGTCATGCTGCTGAGATGGGATTATTGGCCTGTGCAGAAGTCAGTGGTGATCTAGAAGAGACAGCCATTGCCTATGAGATGTTGGGATCAAAATATGCAGGTCAGTCTATGGGGGCATGGTCATTAATGAGTGCAGCTCGCTGTTTTAAAAATTTAGGGTACATAGAGCGCAGTACAGATATTTTGCGACGGATTTCGGTTGACTACCCGAAGTTGCCTATAGCTAAACAAGCGCGCAACATGATAGATATGTTATAGGAAAGATAGAATGGGTAACCCACTCAAAGTTTTTGCGGGAAATAGCAATCCTGATTTGGCTCGAAATATTTGTAGCCATTTAGGGGTTGATCCTGGTCTCATTGAATTTGTGTGTTTCAGTAATGAGAATATTAAGGTCAAGATTTGTGAAAATGTTCGTGGGTGCGATGTCTTTTTTATCCAAACCTCTGCTCCATCAGTAAGTGATAACTTGATGGAACTGTTGATTGCCATAGATGCTTTGAAATATGCTTCTGCTGGTAGAATAACCGCCGTTCTTCCTTACTACCCATATGCTTTAGCAGATAGTAAAGATGAACCCCGCATCTCTATTGCTGGTAGACTTATGGCGGATNTAATTACTGAAGCTGGTGCTGACAGGATATTAACAATGACTTTNCATAGTCCCCAAATAGTTGGATTTAGTCGAATTCCTGTGGATCAACTTAGCGGCGTTCCAATAATTTGTACTCACTACAGTGAACTTACTCTCGATAACGCAGTAGTTGTAGCCCCAGATATAAGCCGTGCAAAAGTGACAGAGATTTATTCAAAAAAATTNGGCTTACCNTTGGCAGTAATCGACCGACGGAGAGATGAAAATGGCCGTAACAGAGTACATGGTGTAATTGGCGATGTTGAAAAGCGTAATGTGATTTTTTTTGACGATGAAATAATTACGGGAGCTTCTGTGTGCGAAGGGACACGCGCAGTAATAGACAAAGGTGCTAAAGAAATTTATGCTGGATGTGTTCACGGTACTTTGGCTGGTGATGCTGTTAAAAATTTGTTACGGGCCGGGGTACAACATTTGGCTATTACGGATACAATACCATTACAAAATCCTTCAGATAAAGTGGCAATCTGTTCGGNCGCCAGTCTTTTTGCAAATGCGATTAGAGCAATACACGATGAAACGTCGATAAGNGCATTATNTTAANTACTAAAATGAAAATAACTATTTTATCAGATATTCATGCAAATCTTGAAGCCTTAGAAACCGTTATGGTGGAATCGGAACGTATGGGGGTTAATAAATTTATCAGTTTAGGTGATGTAGTCGGTTATGGTCCTGATCCGGTTGGATGCATAAATCGACTACGTGAAGTGAAAGCCACTCTAATAGCGGGTAATCACGATTTGGCATTAATTGATACGAATCAAATTCGGTTATTTAATCCTTTTGCACGACCGTCACTCTTTCATGCTGTCGAGGAGGTAGGTCGCAAAGAACTTGATTATTTGGCTAGCCAATTCGCTGTCTACTATGGTAAAAATGAANTAAGTCTTGGAGCCTTTGCACATTCCGACCCTATAGANCCCCTAAAAATGAAACCNTTGTATCTTGTTGATTNTGTCATCGAATTTTTTGAACTGATTCAAAATAAAGTTACTTTCGTCGGGCATACTCATACCCCTTCAATTTATTGTAAAGTTNGAGATAGAGTACAAACATTAACCTCTTCAATGTTTGCTGTTGGTCCCCACAAATATCTTGTGAATCCTGGAAGTGTAGGACAACCACGAGACGGTGATGTTCGAGCTTCCTATGCAATTTGGGATACTGAACAAAATAACATCCAAATAAAGCGGACCGAATACCCATTTCGAAAAACACAGGAAAAAATGCTTAAAATCGGTTTTCCTCTTTANACCATCGAACGTCTTGCTAGCGGAGAATAAGTCTGGTTCGACGCTCGGTCGGGTTATTCGCGTTTCGGGGCAACTTTGTTTGGTAGAAATAGATGACCAAATTAATCAGTATAAAATAAGAGGCCGATTAAAAANNGGGCAACGTACTTTNAATACACCTATTGTTGCNGGAGATATGGTTGATGTTAAGTTGCAAGATAACCCTGAGCATGGAGTGATTGAGCGNGTTAGAAANCGTAAATCCCATTTCACTCGAGCTGCTTCAGGTCGTAAAGGTTTGGATCAAGTAATATTAGCGAATATAGACAAATTATTAATCGTAGTTTCTATAAAACAGCCACACTTCAATTCCGGTTTTATAGATCGCGCTATCGTAAGTGCTCATTCTGGTAGAATAAAACCAATAATAATTGTTAATAAGATTGATTTAATTGATTCTGAGACCTTGAAAAAGGTAATCAAAAGTTATACAGAGTTGGATTATCCCGTTTATTGCACTAGCGCTAAAGAAAATATTGGTATAGGAGACGTAATAAACGAACTAAAAGGATTGGCGACGGCTGTTGTAGGCCAATCCGGTGTAGGAAAGTCATCTTTACTTAATCGTATTAACCCTGAACTGGGCTTAAAAACAAATGNAATTATGGTACGACACGATCGTGGTCGTCATACAACTACAGCAATTCAATTGTTTCCATTGGACGACGGTGGATATTTAGCAGATACTCCAGGAATTAAGCAATTACAGGTATCTGGAATCGATAGAAGTAGTTTGTTTCGTTATTTTTCTGAGATGGAACCTCTATCAGATGAATGTAAATTTCGAGATTGTTCCCATTTGAATGAACCGGGATGTGCGATTATTTTTGCTGTGAAGNATGGATTAATTAGCGAGAATAGATATAGAAGTTATGTTNGGATTATGGAAGATCTTTCTAATGAATGAAATATCAATTAGAGCTCTTTTAAAAGGATATGGCAACGAATTAGGTTTACGCTTGGTTGCTGGGCAAGCTGGATTAGNTCGTATCATAAATAATAGCGATACTCATCGGCCAGGAATGGCTTTAATGGGTTTTGTTGATCTTTTTACCGTAGATCAAATCCAAATATTAGGAAATACAGAGATGGAGTATTTACGTTCACTTAACCCTCAGAAACGGCGTCAAGCCTTAGAAATAGTTTATCAATTTGAAGTCCCTTGTGTACTAATGACAGGCAGGGGGAGAATGGTTCCTGAATTACGTATTTTAGCTGAAGAATATGATGTTCCACTGTTAAAGTCGGAATTTGAAACAGCCAAATTTAATCACCTTTTGCATTTTCACCTTGATGATTTGTTTGCCCCAGCGGCTAATATACATGGGACGTTGGTAGACGTTCATGGCATCGGTCTACTATTTAAAGGACGAAGTGCAATCGGAAAAAGTGAAGTTGCTCTCGATCTAGTTGAACGAGGTCATAGACTCGTAGCGGATGATTCAGTNGTTTTGACGCGAAAATCTCAGGGCATATTGGTGGGAACGAGCCCCAAAAATCTGCGTGATCATATGGAAATTCGTGGTATAGGAATTATGGATGTAAAAAAGATGTTTGGTGTACGTGGAACCAGGCGTCAAAAACGAGTAGAGGTCGTTGTTCAATTGGAAGACTGGGAAGATTCAGTAAAGTATGAACGAGTTGGTATCGACGATAAGACTATAGTCATGCTCGGAATAGAAGTCCCATTTGTAATCGTTCCGCTTTTTCCAGGGAAAAATATTACGGTTATTGTTGAAGCGATTGCAATGGATTATTTGCTTCGTATTCAGGGGCATAATGCTGCCTCAGAATTTAATCAACGTTTGATAAATTCGATGAAAAAGGAAAATTCGAAGTAATATGTTTTTTTGGCACGTTAGTTGCATCTAAAGATTTAGTTTTCTGGTATATGATTTATCTTTTGAACCGACAATATAGATCCGCTGTTAAATAAGTGATGTAAATATATGTTTTTAATTAAATTATCTATTGTAAAAATTTTGTGCTTTGTAGTAGTTGAAGCGACTTATCCACAAATTGTTAGTACAAATAAAATTGAAATTGAGGAAGAATTACGTCGCCATCTGATGAAACTCGAAAAATGGGGATTGCCTCAATTGTTATTTACGGAGAAACAGGTTGATCAACGGCAGATGGATCGTGCCCGAAGTTCAACTAATCCCGAAGAGTTATTTCAGTTAGCACAAGATGAGGATGAGACTGTGCGATTCTATGTTGCTGCAAACAAGTACACTCCCTTGGATGTACAGATGGAATTGGCAAATGATTTGAATGATATTGTTCGTAGTGGACTGGCTAGTAGTTTACAGATTAATATTCGTGAAGAAAATTTTAGAAAAGAGTTGAAAGATAAAATAGCAAAAAAACTGGTTATCGATCCAATACCGGTAGTCAGGCTTGCATTGGCAAATAATATTTTTTTAACAGGCGAGATATATGAGAATCTTGCTAGTGATACTGATCCAGTGATTCGGCTCAATCTTAGTGAGAATCCTCGAGCCTCACGGAAGGCCTTAACGCTACTTTCGGATGATGAATTTGAACTTGTACGTGAAAATGTAGGAAAACATCATAATACACCCAGAGAAGTATTAGAAAAACTATCTAAAGATCCTGCCGTAGTTGTTAGAGCAGCAGTTGCTCAAAATGTTAATGTTCCTGCATCTCTGTTAAAAAAATTGGGAAAAGATTCTGACAATATCGTTCTTCGTGCTGTTGCCCTACAACACAAAACAGATTTGCTTATCTTGAATGATTTGGTGAATTCTGAAGATCTGGAAATACAATTGGCTATTATACAGAATCCAAATACGAGTCGTGAATTATTAACATTGTTGGCAAGTGGCAAAAGGGATCAATCGGTTAAGAACTTAGCCCAGAGTAAGTTAGAGCCAATACTTCGGGATGAAATTCGCGAAGATGTTTTGGAAAGATGGAATCACTAAAATAAAATCAATTACTTGCAAATAAGAATTAAAAGTTAATTTCCTGCACTCAAGTCTTTATTATTTCGATACATCCCCCTGTTAATTGCCCTCAATTATATTTATTATCGTGCGAAAAGTTAGTCCTCGTTAATTTATTTGGTAAGTATAGGGAACATTAGATAGTATCATATGCAAGGATAAGTTAAACATTGAATATATTGATCGACAATCGTACTGACGGATTATTGGAAAGAATAAAAGAGAATAAAAGTAATTGGAAAAGAGAAGATCAATATCTGTTCCTTGAGCGAATTAGTAATGAAGGTTTTTGTAAAGAAGCAAAATATCTCTTAGATAAAGTCGATCAAAAAATAGTTTTATTAAATCGATTTAATGAACAAAGTATCGTTCCTTTTATTACTCAACCTATTATAGACTGGAATTTAAATCTCAAACAAATGTTAGAGTCTATAAACAATCTACCCCCTTTGTATATTATAAGAAAACATGTAGCGAAATTACCTGATATAGCATTTGCTTTTGAAGATTTGGGACCGCTTTTTTATTTCGATATTCAGGCTGAATTTCAAAGTGTTGTAGATTTTGATGAAGTACTAATCGAAGTTTATGATTCGGTGTTATCTTGTTTTGGTCCGATAGATCAAATTTCTGCTCGTAGCAGAAATTTTCGTGGGGATAGACCGGAACCTGATGTAATACTCGTACAGATAAATCTACGCAATGGAATAGAAGGGCATATTTTTCTTCGTTCATTGGACACGGAGATAAGTGATGAAGATATTAGATTAAACGTTTATGGTAGAGATGGACGTTTAAGAAAAAACATTACACAACAATCAATAGATATCGTAAAGACCGAAGAGAGTTTAAATTACAACGCTTACGTTTTTTTAAAATGGGTAAATCGCGCGTGTCGATCCGGGAACTTGATGCATTTAAAAGATCTGAACAGTTAATGCATAGATGGTTACAGAAGCCGTTATTTGTTTGTTGTACTTTATCTGTGGCACTTTGG
>NZPK01000124.1 GCA_002693325.1 Gemmatimonadota bacterium
CCATTCCCATTTTTGGTGTTCTACAGGAACCTCTTTGATATTCAATTTCCATTCGGCCATTAAAACTCCTCTTCTTAATTGGTTAAAATGAATAACCTATTTAACAAAATTTAATTCGATTCAAATAATTCAAGGTTGTTTGAATTATTTATGAGACTTCCCTTCTGTCCGCCCCCCCTACACGTTGTCAATCTGGAACCATCTAACTGATCTATGACATAGAGTTTGAACCATTCTTCTAATTCTTTGGCCATCAATTCTTTCTGGCCCTTGAATTCAATCTCATTAACTAAATTTTTACGTTCCAGTGGATCATTAATTAGATCATATAGTTCGTCTGGACCATTTGAATATCGATAAACATATTTCCATTGAGTAGTACGCAACATTCTATTCGGGCCATATTCGTCACAAATTACGACCGAATCCTTCCCCGATTCTGCTGGCTTATTTCTCAAGATAGACGCAAAACTCTTTCCAGGGAGAATATTATTCTTAGTATATGCCACTTCCAGGTAATCTAACAATGTCGGCATTACGTCGTAGTGACTAAGTAGATCAGAATTTACTTTCCCACCCATATGGCCTCCTGGGAGCCTGATAAGAAATGGGACTTTTACCGACTCCTCAAACATATTTAAGGGATACGTTCCGTTACCTTTCCCCATAATTCCATGATGTCCTAAGCTGTAACCATTATCGCTAGTAAAAATCAATATCGTATTTTCGGCCAATCCGGTCGCGTCAAGGTGATTTAGTATACGTCCGATAGCTCTGTCCATAGCTGTTATCGTCGTATAGTAACCTTGAATCGTTTCTCGGCGCTGCTCCGGAGAAGGATCCCAACCTCCCCAAGGATGCACCTCTTCAACTGGCAAAGAAAATTCTATATCGGCATACATACTCCATATGTCCGAGGGCTGCTCTGACTCACGCCATGGCGAATGGGGAGCAGTATAGTGTACACTGAGACAAAATGGTTGTTTTACATACTTTTGCTCATTTAAGAAATCTATAGCTCGATCAGTGAAAAAATCGGTAACATACTGAGTCTTATGCGTCATTTTCGAACTATTATCAAAAACCCAGTAATCTGTGTAGCTATCGCCTCCCAAAGCATGCGAACACCAAAAATCATGACTCTTTTGCCGAACATCACTCGCCCCTAAATGCCATTTACCTGACAAGCCGCAAGTATAACCATTTTGTGATAAAATATCCGTAAATCCCGTCAATCCCCCTAAATATTCAATACTTTCCTCCGGTCCATGCCACGTTTTTCCAACACTATCATTCATATTGCCATGTTTGAGCCAATCATGTATCCCATGCTGAGAAGGCATTCTCCCTGTTAAAAAAGAAGCCCTGGCAGGCGAACAAACCGGACTAGCACAAAAGAAATTTTCGAATCTAATGCCTTCTGCTGCTATCCGATCAAGATGAGGAGTATGAAGTTCGCGAGTACCTGCACATTGCATGGCCCAGGGACCTTGATCATCAGACATGATTACAAGGATGTTCGGTGTTTTGGAGTCTTTGTTATGCAATTTTTATTACCTCCCCTGACGGCTAAAGGATTTTATAATAGTCACAAAATTTCATCCTTTATCTTACAATCTAAAACGGCATTTTCGCTGTACAATGTGTAAACCGTAAATGATTTCCTATCTAGGACAAGAGGTAACCAATATCGATCCGTCGGCCACATATCCTCGTATGGAATCTCTCCTATATCGATCCAATATGGCTCTGCTTCATTGGAACATCGTAAATTACCAGAATAACTTTCAGCACGATAAATAAAAACGTCCATGGAGTACCCATCTGTATTCTGGTAACACATACGGCCAACAAGGAATGGGTCAATAGGAGAAATGCCTACTTCCTCTTGAGTCTCTCTAACGGCACAATCTAACGGAGCTTCACTGCCATCAATTCGCCCTCCAGGACCGTTAACTTTCCCTGCACCTAAACCACGTTTTTTACGAATAAGTAATATTTTACTTACATCAAAAACGTACATCAGAGTCCCCACCTCAACTGGACACCAGTTAGACCAATCAATACTCGCTAAATTGCTATAAGACATAACATTGATCAAACAAAAAACCTAAGGGATCTATGAAAACGATAAAAATCAACCTTCAATCTCTCTGAGTTTTATTTGTTCAACAACCTCGTCCAATTCCATTACGTCGCCTAAATCTATATCTATGTCTAATAAGTTGACCTCGTGAAGAAGTTCGCAACGCTCACCAACAGCCTGTCGAGGCACTATAACCTGAAAGGTATGTGCAGCATCTCTACATGTAGCGTAGACACAATGGCTAGTACTAACGCCTGTTACAATTAGCGTATCGACTCCCATTGTTGTTAAGGATGCAAGTAAGTTGGTGTCCTTAAAAGCCGATGCATATTTTTTCCTTATAATCCGTTCATTTTCTTGCCTACCCAACCTTGCATCCAATTCAAACAGAGGAAGGTCATCTCGGCTTATATTGTCAGCGCATTTTTTATCATGAGGATTTGGTTTATCTGCTGGATCATAATCGTAAGTAGTAAATATAATAGGGATACAAGCCTCCCGAGCTACACTTAATATCTCGCAGGTATTTTCAACAATCGTATCTACATTGCTCCCCATGGGAGGACGACCAGGACGCGTCCACCACAATGCCAAATCAATTACTATCAATGCAGGCCGTTTCCCAAATCCACTACGCGTACCCCAACCAAGTTCCAAGAAACGACTCTTTAATTCTTCTAAATGTATTTTTAACGGTCCCCGAAGTTCATCGGGCATTCGCAGTGCTGGAGAGCCAAAATTCGGAGCACGATAATCATTTTTATTCTTCATACGATGCCCTTTGCAAAATTTTTTGTCTTCTATAAAATATTTGTATAACGTAGCAAATAATTCTATAGGAAAACATAATTTTATCCAACATAAAATTGAAATCCTAATTAAAAAACTAATTACAAAAAAGTTATATGATTTGTCGGTGAACCAGTAAATATTTTATGTTGTAAGAAATAATAAGAAACGAGAAAAAATGAGTAAGAGACCCAACATTCTTTTAATACTAACCGACCACTTCCGCGGAGACTGTATCAGTCGACTTGGGCATCCCGTAGCAGAAACGCCACATTTGGATAGCCTATCTTCGGAAGGGGCTATATTCAAACGAGGTTACACACCCTGCCCATCCTGTGTACCAGCACGTCGATCGTTAATGACTGGGATGACACCTTACTCTGCCGGCATGGTTGGATATCAAGATGGAAAACCATGGGAATATAAACATACCATGGCTGGAGAATTGACCGCTGCAGGATACCAAAGCATCAATATTGGAAAAACACATTTTCATCCCAAACGTCTTCACCTCGGTTTCGAACAATTGGTAACACCGGAGGACTACGAGAGATGGCTGTCCTCTCAGCCAGGAATTGATGTTGAACGACTTGGGCATGGGGTTCACGCAAATTCATGGATGGCTCGACCAAATCATCTCCCGGAACATTTAATGGAAGAGACTTGGTTTACAAGTAGGGCACGGGACTTTCTTGATAAACGTGATCCTACACGGCCATTCTTCATGTGCCTATCGTTTAATGGCCCCCATCCACCCTGGTGTCCTCCAAAAACGTACTACGATCAATTTATCGACCGTGATCTACCAAGTCCAACCATTGGGGAATGGGCGCAACATCACCAAAAAGATGCAGAATATCCTTTAGATGTTAACGCTTGGCGAGGGTCAATTGACGATCATCTCAACCATCGTGCGAGAGCAGCATATTTTGCTTATTTATCATACATAGACGCGCAGGTAGGACGTTTAATGAATATTTTAAGCCGTGGCGGGAACAAAGATACATTTGTTCTTTTTACTTCTGACCACGGGGAAATGCTTGGAGATCACAATTTATGGCGCAAAACATATGCCTATGAAGCTTCGTCCAGAGTACCTTTCATCGTAAAATTTCCTCCCAATATGAAGGCAGCTCGCAATCAAACGATTACCGACCTTGTTGGATGGGAGGATATTATGCCTACGTTACTGGATATAGCCGGTGCTTCTATACCATCTCAAGTAGAAGGAAAGAGTCTTTTACCTTTATTACTTGGAGAAGACCAACCATCTCGCGACTACTATCATGGAGAGCACTCGCCTTGTTATCACCCAGAAAACGCAAACCAATTTCTAACTGACCAAAAATGGAAATATATTTGGAACCCAATAAACGGCTCTGAACAGCTTTTTGATATTTCTAACGATCCAGAAGAATGTAAAGATCTGTCGAAAATTAAAAAATATAACGTTGTAATTGAAAATTGGCGCCTTTGTCTAGCTAAGCACTTGAAAGGGCGCATTGAAGGTCTCTCTGACGGGGAAACACTCAAGCCAGGGAACGTCAGCGCCTGGGTTGGAGAAAAATCTAATTCTTTTCATATGGGATAATAAAAAACACGATTGGGAACGTAACGTCCAATGCCGAATATTGATTATTTACACTACACTTCCATCGTCCATTCAAAAGAATTATGATCCCTATTATTCTTTTCTAACCATTCGACAATAGCGTTGCTTTCGCCACCTAATAATTGCTGACAAATAGGATTTGTTTTGTTTACAATTTCAGAGTCTGGTTGTACAATATCCATGTTGCTTTTTAGCCCACCCATCCATCGATAGCTGTAACCAATAATTACTACTTTTACTGTGGAATTACTCAGATTGGGCGCTGGAGTGTGAAAAACACGGTTTTCGAATAAAAACGCATCACCTTTCTTAAGAATGAGCTCTGTAGTGTTAATGGGATCTACTCGGCCCATTGGGATCGGTAAAGGAGTACTCAATAAATGAGAGCCCGGAGCAAAGAGCGTTACACCTGAATTAGGTTCTAGGAAATCGGTCAAGCAATAGCCAACTTTTATACCAGCCAGCACAACTCCCTCGTGACCCAGATCCTGAGTCATACCGATATCACGATGCCAACTACGACGTTTGAACTCATCCGTCGATTCAGGCTTTTTGTAAATCATACTAGTAGTGTGAAGATGAATATTACCTGACAGCAGTTGAGCAACAACCGACAAAGTTGATTCATGTGTAATCAAAGATTGAAAACACTTTTTCTGAACCATCCCGTCACGCCTCTGTGAATAAGGATGATNCGAATCACGATTAAATTCTTCCATCATCGGATCGCAGACATCAATTAATTCCTCGACCTCAACATTACTCAAAGCATTAGGAATAGTTAAAAAGCCATTTTTTGCAAAAGAACGTTTCTGTTCAGCTAATAGCGGTTGGTATTTCATGCATCCTCTGAAAAAAATTTAGGAATTGGCATTAGAATCAAAGATTCGACAAGAGCAACAAATTCTATGAAAGGAAATAAGTGTTCCACTTCCCTTTTCCTTTCAGTTCAACTTCTCCTCGAGGTGATAATTCAAATTCACCTTTCAAATAATCTCTTGTTTTTTCCGTTATATGAATCTGACTAGCTTCTCCCATGCTCTCAACTCGAGCTGCTATATTCACAGAATCACCCCAAATGTCAAATATATCTCCCAACGAACCAGCTATGACCGGCCCTGAATGAATACCCACACGAAGGCGCCATTCTGGCTTATTAAAAATAAGGTTTTGAGCGTTTATCGCCTCTACGAATTTCAACATATCTAAAGCGGCTGAACACATTTGTTTAGCGTGTGTATCTTTCTGGGCGGGTATGCCAGACACACACATAAAACAATCACCAATAGTTTTAACTTTATGAACATCATGCTTACCTATTATCTTTTCAAATCCACTAAAAAATACTCCCAAATTTTGAAGTAAATCGCCTGGATCTGCTTCTTCTACCATCCCAGTAAATCCTACAAAATCAGCAAACATGATAGAGACAGCAGAAAAATACTGACTTTCTACAACTAAATTATTTTTAGACTCCGTTTTGGGTATTTCATCATCTAATTCTTGATCGACATTACCCTCCATCATATACACGATTTGGTCCGACAATAAACGTAATCCATCTATCTGTTCGTGTTCTAATCTTCTCGGTTCGGAATCATAAACGCAAAGAGTACCGACAGGGTATCCTCTTGAGGTCATCAAAGGTAGACTTGCATAAAATCTAAATCCAGGGTCGATGGGCATATTCTGCCAATTCTTTGTCCTACTATCCTCTAATAAGTTTTCGATAACTAAAGGGTGCCCTGGCTTTGACAAACTGTGCTGGCAGACAGAAATCTCTCGTGGTATTTCACCAAACTGTTNGATCGCCTCATCCGAAAAACCGAAACTAGCCTTACACTGTTGTACTTTCGCCCCCAGAACATTTATACTGCTTTGCGGACAACCCGTTAAATATGTAGCCACCTGAGTTAAAGAATTAAAGCGCCGATCTTCAGTAATATCTTTTTCTAACAAACCAAGCCTATGAACCTCCGACATACGCTCTTTTTCTTTGGTCAGATTTTTTACGGGCTCTAAACCTGCCTCCTTAGCCATCTGTCGCAACATTTCGTGCTCTGGAGAGCTTTCCTCTTCAACCATATCGAAACTTCTCCCTTTGGGTAGAACAAACATTAAAAATCGAACAATAATTATTCATTATCCTATATTAAATCAGCAAAAAACATGTGAGCACTGCAAGCAATACTATACTTTTAGGACAAACTCCATATTTTCGACTATTAAATTTAGAATCGTCTNAAGGAGACAACATTCATGAAACTCGAGAACAGGATAGCTGTAGTTACTGGTTCAGGATCTGGTATTGGACAAGCAACGGCTAAGTTGTTTGCAGAATCTGGTGCCAAAATAGTAGTTGCAGACAAATCACTTGAAGCAGCGAAAGCCACCTCCGAACAATTAAATTCTCAAAATTATGAATCTTTATGCATAAGCGTCGATATCACGTCCCGACCTGAAGTAACTACTATGGTCGAAAAAGTTATAAAGGAATGGGGACGAATTGATATTTTAGTCAATAACGTAGGCGGTGCTTTCGGTAATGATTTACTTGACATAGACGAGGCTCAGTGGGATAAAGACATTGAGCTAAACCTTACNGCTACTGCTCGCTGCATAAAAATCGTACTTCCTCACATGGTAGAGCAAAGAAAAGGATCCGTTATAAATATTTCATCAGTGAATGGCTTAGCCGGTTATGATCTAATGGCTTACGGAGCAGCGAAAGCTGGGGTAATTAACCTAACTCAAAATTTAGCTGTCAGCTACGGCTCATATGGTATACGTTTTAACGCCTTATGTCCTGGGAGCGTACATACACCCGTATGGACGGAGCGCCTCCGNGAATTCCCAGATACATTCAATGAAATGGGTGAATGGTATCCTTTAGGACGGGTAGGAGANCCTCAGGATGTAGCGCTTGCTGCTCTGTTTTTTGCATCTGACGACTCGTCTTGGATCACAGGTCAAGCCCTAGCAGTAGATGGAGGATTGACGGCCGGAAACCTCCATATGATAAAAAATTTTATGCGCAAGTAATCGCTTAATGATATGTAGAAAGAATAGAATTAAAAATCGAACTCGGCCTCATTGCCAGATCAGCTTTGTTGTCATCAAGCAAATAATAGCCACCAACATCTACNTGGCCACCTTGTGCAGAATTTAATTCACTGATGATCTCAGTCTCTTGAGAAGACAAGGTTTCGGCTAAGCCAGAAAAATGGTTCTTTAATTCACTGTCATCATCTTGCGTTGCTAACGCCTCCGCCCAATATAACGCCAGATAAAAATGGCTACCTCTATTATCTATTTCATGTACTTTTCTCGAAGGCGATTTCTTTTCAATTAAGAATTTAGCCGTAGCCGTGTTTAACGTATCTGCCAATACACCCGCTTTTTTACTATCGGTTTTGATACTCAAATCCTCAAGTGATACAGCGAGGGCTAAAAATTCACCCAGTGAATCCCAACGTAGATGTCCCTCATCAAGAAACTGTTGTACGTGTTTGGGTGCCGATCCCCCTGCCCCAGTCTCAAACAACCCTCCTCCAGCCAGAAGAGGTACGATAGAGAGCATTTTTGCACTGGTTCCCAATTCTAAAATCGGGAACAAATCGGTTAAGTAGTCGCGTAAAACATTTCCCGTCACGGATATAGTATCCTTACCGTCACGTGCACGCTCTAAACTAAATTGCATAGCATCAACTGGAGCCAAAATATGAATTTCGATTCCCGAGGTCTCCTGCTCTCGTAAGTAATTATTTACTTTCTCGATTAGATGAGCATCATGAGCTCTATTAGCATCCAACCAAAAAACCGCCGGCGCACCCGTTTGACGGGCCCGAGTCACACCCAACTTGACCCAATCTCTTAACGGTAAATCTCGCGTCTGACACATCCTCCAAATATCACCCTTCTCCACACCATGCTCCATTAAAATATTAGACTCTTGGTCGACAACTCGAATCTTTCCAGACGTTGGTGATTCAAAAGTCTTGTCGTGAGAACCGTACTCCTCAGCTTTCTGCGCCATTAGCCCTACATTCGGAACATTACCCATAGTCGTCACATCAAATGCTCCGTTTGTCTTATGAAAATCAATAGCCTGTTGGTAAATGCGAGCATAACATCTATCTGGTATTGTAAACATCGTATCCTTCAATTCCCCATCCGGCCCCCACATCTGACCAGACTCACGAATTGCAGCCGGCATAGAAGCATCGATAATCACGTCACTAGGGACGTGCAAGTTTGTGATTCCTCGATCGGAATTTACCATAGCTAATTGAGGTTGCTTATCGTATAACTTATCAATATCAGCCTTAATTTCCTCCTGCTCTTCTTTCGGCAGATTTTCTATTTTTGCATACAAATCTCCAATACCATTCTTTAAATTTACACCCAGTTCATCAAAAACAGACTCATACTTACTGAGAACATCGGCATAATAAACAGAGACAGCGTGACCAAAAAGAATGGGGTCGGACACTTTCATCATCGTCGCCTTCAAATGAAGCGAGAACAACAAACCTTGACTCCTCGCTTTCTCAATTTGCATAGCATAAAATTCCCGTAAATGCCTCACGCTCATTACAGCAGCATCAACAACCTCTCCTTCTTGAACTGAAATATTTTCTTTTAAGACAGTTACGACGTTTTCATTATCAACTAATTCAATTTTCAGATTTCCTTTACGAGCGATAACAGTCGATTGCTCTGTAGAATAAAAATCACCCCGTTCCATGTGCGCTACATGAGACTTAGAATCGGAACTCCACTCTCCCATTTTATGCGGATTTTTTTGAGCATACTCCTTAACAGCAACTGCAACACGACGATCAGAATTCCCTTCTCTTAAAACAGGATTCACAGCACTCCCCAGGACTTTACCGTATGTTGACCTGATTTTTTCATTCTCGGGCGTAACTACCTCCTCTGGATAATCTGGTAAATCGTATCCCTTATCCTGAAGCTCTTTTATCGCTCCTTTGAGTTGAGGTATAGAAGCACTTATATTGGGTAGTTTAATTATATTCGCTTCAGAAGTCTTAGCTATCTTTCCTAAATCGTCAAGGGCATCTGCTATCCTTTGCTCCTCGGTCAAAAACTCCGGGAAATTTGCAATTATTCTACCTGCTAAAGATATATCCCGTTTCTCCACCTCTATATCTGCAGCTTTTGTAAAAACCTCCACTATGGGTAACAAGGAGTATGTAGCCAATGCAGGCGCTTCATCTGTTTTGGTATAAATTATCTTTGCAGTAGGAGCCATCAATTACCTCACTCGCAATTTAAAAAAATTTCCTGGGAATTACTTTCACGTCACATAATAAATAACTTGCTTGAATCATCCTGGTCAATATCAACAACTAAAAACTTGTAATTTTACAAGAAATAAATATCGGATTTCTAACCCAAACGAATAGGCTTTCCACTACGAACAGACTCTTCTTGAGCACAGCATATCTGTAGAATTTCCAAAGCTTTTAGTAGATCAAAGGTCTGCTCACCTTCCTCTACCATCTTCACAAAATCTTTTAACATATTCGAATAAAACGCTGCTGGATCATTAGCAATTCCGTGGAATGAACCTTTCGTACCTTGAATCATAGCCTCAAAACTAACAGGGACATCGTGCGGACACATGACGGTAACCTGAGCACCTTTCATATATTTGATAGCGACTACTGTCCTACCGCGTGTACCGACATCAGTTACTTCTACAGGACGATCGTCTACAGCATAATGACCAATCGTTACCGCATGCATACCATAAAATAAGAATGGTCTACGCCACATCAGGTCGGCAGGACCAAAAACACTTGCCATAACAGTTTTCCCGGTACCCTCTGAACCCTCAAAAAGACCCTTAAATTCAGGAGCATACTTTAAGGCAGATGTCGACATGAAAAGACTCTTAAAATCTCGAGCAATATCAATCAATTCCCTCGCCGAATCGACATTGTCTGCGATTGGTTTATCAAGGAATGTGGGAATACCGCGCTCTAAAAATGGACGCGCATAGTGATATTGGGTAAGATTGAGATCATCTCCTATGAAAATGGCATCCAAGCCCTCATACATTTCTTCAATGTTTGTAGCCACGTTAGGGATATTGCATAAATTAGATAATAACTCTGAGTTACTTCTGTTTTCATCAAATACCTTTACAACTTCAGCTCCCTCGACAGTTGCCATAGGAGCGTTCCCTCCGAAGGGATCGAGATGTTTTTGGGATTCATTCATTCCATTGAACATCTTTGCAAATTGCACAGAATGATAACCTGCTGCACCGGCAACAAATCCTATCTTTAACATTGTTTCCTCCCAATTTCCTTTGAATCATTTTTAAATATCGATGATGAAAATTATGCTGACCATCAAATACAACATATATTGTCAGCATCTTTCTTATTGATTTTGAACCCGAGTCAAAAAGATAAAAAGGAGAGCTTCAATGTCT
>NZPK01000155.1 GCA_002693325.1 Gemmatimonadota bacterium
TAATAAACCAATGATTTATTACGGTCATTGTAGGCAACCAACTTCCAAGACCCTGTCCTAATGCCATCACTAAATATGCAATGTAAAACATGTACAGGTTATCCATTCGAGAAAACAGTAGCCAGCCCACTCCACATATCAGTAGGCCGATCAGCACCACTCTTCGAGTACCATACTTATCAGTCAGATACCCTTCAACCGGGCCCATAATCCCGCCCTCAATTCTAGTAAAAGCCAAAGCTGCCCCGATTTGTAATCTTGTCCATCCAAAATGAGCTTCGATAGCAACTGCCCAAACAGACATAGCATGAAACAACGGCACAGTGGCAATCACCATCACAAATCCGCTCAATATCGCTATCCACCAACCGTAAAATACTTGCCCAGGATGGCGTATTACTTTGGCTGTGGTTATAACGGTGGATTCTATCCGATTAGGGGCGGGTACTTTCATTAGATGGCTACCATTAAGAGTTAATCCATTCTTGATATATAGTGTTACGTCTAATTTTTAGTTTTTGTGAAATTTCTGAGATTGCTTCCTTGGATTTAACACCTTCTAATTTCATTCGAGCTATCTCAGCGTGCAAAGCCTCTAACGTGCGTTCATCTAATTTTGAATCCAATGTTTCTTCCTGTGGGTGAAGAATAATAACAATCTCGCCTTTCGGGTCGCTGAAATGATTAATCGCCTCTTGAACCGTNCCATTAAATATTTCTTCGTAATATTTTGTTAATTCCCTACATATGGTTATNCTGGCCNCGGCAAACCGAGTNTCAATACGAGCCAATGTTTTAGACAATCTGTATGGGGATTCAAAAAANACAACAGGATTTCCTAATTGANAGTGTTCNGATAACAGATCCATGGATTCATTCTCCTTCCTTGGCAAAAATCCCAAAAAAGAAAACTTACTTGCATCAAAACCAGAAATAGTGAGAGCTGTTGTTACAGAAGAAACACCTGGTATCACCTCAATCGTGTGACCAAGATCCCTTAAAGCAGATGTTATTTCCCATCCTGGGTCACTGATAGAGGGCATGCCTGCATCGGTNACATATGCNATGTCACCACTATCCAATTCTTCAGATAGTTTATGAATTCGCGAGGCCCAATTATGGCTATTACAGCTGATAGTTTTAGTTGGAATATCATAATGATTAAGAAGCTTCCTAGTTACTCTAGTATCTTCACAAGCTATTAGTTGTACTGATTTTAAAATGTCCAATGCCCGTATGGTAATATCGCTCAGGTTACCAATTGGGGTTCCTATCATGTATAAAATACCCATCGATAATAAATCAACCCATAGAACAAGTGGATTTTTTAGAAAATATTGNCCTTNTATTGGACAATATAACTATATATACAGTACGCTTATTTGAACGATGATACAACAATTACAGAGGAGTAAATCATGGCTAAAATCACTGGATCGCATCTTTTCGTTAGAAGCTTAAAACTCGAGGGTATCAAAAAAGTGTTNACTATAGTAGGTGACACGATNCTACCTTTAGTAGACGCAGCGGCAGACGAAGGAATTGAATTCATTGACACCCGACATGAAGGTGCTGCTATGCACATGGCTGATGGATATTCTCGGATCACCGGTGAACCCTCAGTTGCNATGTTCACAGGAGGGCCCGGATTCTCTAATGCTATATCTGGATTGCCAGCTATATACACATCTGAAAGCCCAGTAATATTTATTGCAGGATGTGCTGAACTTCCAGGCAAAGGAATGGACACTTTTCAGGAAATNGACCAAATAGAAATGGCCAGTCCTGTCACAAAAGGTTCTTGGTTGATTCATGATAAGACCAGAATACAAGAATATGTTGCCACAGCATTTAGGACTGCTATGTCTGGAAGGCCGGGGCCTGTACATCTCACACTACCTATGGANATACAGGAACAAATTATCGATGAGTCAGACATTACAACTTATCAGCCTCAAGAATATCGCGCAATGGGAAAGTCTCAAGGAGACCCAACNGACATTCAAGAAGCAATACGNATATTATCCAACAGTTCAAAACCTATCATAATTGCTGGCAACGCAGCCAGGTATGGAATTAAACCCGAACAAATAGAAGCTCTGGTAGAGACTACTGGAATTCCTATATTCACGGTAGAACAGGCCAGAGGGTTGATTGATGATAATCACTCATTATGTTTTGGTTATGGAGACGGTGCTTTAAACAAAACAGCAAAAAAAATGGTTGACGCTGACGCCGTATTATTACTAGGTAAAAAACTCGATTACCGATATAAATTCGGGCANATATTTAATGAACAAGCCAAGCTGATTCAGGTAGATCCATCCCCAAGTGAAATCGGTAGAAACAGAGGGGTATCCGTTGGGATACTAGGAGATTTGGGCGCCGTTGTGGAGCAATTAACTCAAGCTTATTCCAAGTCCNCATCTAAAAACAATCTGAATGATTGGGTGAAAGAACTTACAAAAGTCCAAGAAGAGTGGAGGCAAGAACTAGAGGATAAAGCAGACGGATCTACACCGATGCACCCCATAGAAGTCTTCACTCAAATGAAACATCTCATAGATGANGACACTTTCATACTATTAGATGGAGGAGATTACGTCCAATGGGCTCGTTCATACTTACCTGCAAAACGACCTGGGCATTTCCTTCGACTAGGCCCTCTATCTCATTTAGGCGCTTCANTTCCCTACGGAATGGCTGCTAAGGTTGCATACCCAAATAGCAAAGTATTTGTATTCGTAGGTGACGGAGCTTTCGGTTTCTACCCAATGGAATACGACACCTGTATCAGACACAACCTTAATATAACAACAATCTTAGGGAACGATTCGACATGGGGAATCGACAAAACTTTCCAGTTGGCGTATTACGAAAGAGCTATTGGGACTGATCTCAGGACCGTCAGGTATGACAAAGTAGTCGAGGCCATAGGGGGACATTCCGAATATGTGGAGCAACCTAATGAGATTGTACCCGCAATAGAACGTTCTCTATCTTCAGGGAAACCCTCTCTTGTGAATTGTGTCATCAGGTCTGGAGCTAGTCCGCTTGCCCAAGCAATGATCGAGCGTAAAACAAGCAAATGATGCCTATTAACATTGTAAAACGACGCAAAATATCATGATTCCGNACNCAATTCGCAATTTCGGGGAATCTCTATCTACGATAAACTAGGGCTCGTATCAAAATACACTTGACATTGCCTCGTAAAAGGACTAATCTATCCTCAATCGAGACGTGGCCTAGCTACGTCTATACAATATAAGGGAGGAAATGATCATGCTTAAAATAGGTCATGANGTCGTAAGACCAGGNAAAACCCAAGCTGACGCTTCTTATACAATNCCTGTACCAGAAGAGTTAGAGACNGTCCCTGGTATCCCAACGAACCAGAGAGAAGTCGATTGGTATAGCCGAGAATACCCACTAGAGACCATGAACATCACCGAAAGAGCCTCAAGAGACTGGGCCAACAAAATTAGAGATGGCCACGCCGAAATGAGAGAAATTCGAAAAGAACACGATAAACTCAACAGAAACTTGGTGATGGCTGCAAGACTTACTGGAGACGTAGAGCCTTCAGCAGAGCCAAGCGGACAAGATGTTTCTGAAGCAATCAAAGAGAAAGCTAGAGAACTTGGATTCGTAGAAGTAGGTATAACTGCTTCAGATCGAAAGTACTACTACGCTAGTAAACAAGACTGGGTAAAATTCCCACACGTAATCTGCTTAGCATATGAGCAAGACTACGAACCAACTCAAACCATTCCTAGTATCGATGCTGAAATAGTTCACTCCAGCACCTACAGAACTGAAGGTGCAGCTGGTCTAGAACTAGGAAAATTCATCAACGACTTAGGCTTCAGGGCGCAAGTTCACAGCCCTAATGACAACACCGGTCCATACATTCCAATGTTCGTAGCAGCTGGATTAGGACAACTTGGTGCTTGTGGTTACTTATTAACCCCTCACGTTGGATCTCGATGCCGAATCATGATGATTACCACAGATGCTGACGTCACATATGACGAGCCAGTAGACTACGGTATCCATGCATTCTGCCAAGTTTGCCAAGTTTGTGTAAACCGATGCCCAGGTAGAGCTCTCATGAGAGATAAAATCTGGTGGAGAGGAATAGAAAAGAACAAACTGTACTTCAAACGATGCCGACCTGTTATGGCTCGATATCTAGGTTGTGGTGTNTGNATGAAAGTATGCCCAATCCAGAAGTATGGCATGAAGAANGTTATGGAACACTACGCAGCAACCGGTCAAGTACTGGGTAAAGGTACCCACGACCTTGAAGGTTACGAGATGGAAGGCTTAGGTTACTTCGGTCCTGGTGAACTTCCACAATTCGACGGAGGATTCTTCGATATGCCTCACGGTGATGCAACTGAATGGGCATTCGATCAATTCAAAGAGAAAGCTCANGCANCNGGTGGNGAAATAACCGACGACTNTNCTGNNTGANTTCAGAGATNCGAANTACAAAGGACATTAGGTCTTAGCACTGANAACCTCGAAATGATGTACGAAGAAGAAGACTATATCTAAATCTTCAGTGCAACAAAAAAAGGGCCGGATATAATCCGGCCCTTTTTTTTTGACTTCACACTAAGTGGAACTATTCAGTTAATGATGGAATAGAATCTTCATGAGTCAACTCAGAATTCATCACCTCTACCAATTTATCCAAATTAGAATTGGATTCTTCTGATTCCATATCAATCACAAACACGGTATTCTCAGACCTTAATGTTCTGATAAATCTATTCCGACTCTCCATAATCTCTNCATTTGGAGAAACTAAATACAATACCCAACTATCCTCTGACATTTGTTTCTCTTTACCTGAAACCACATCATTCCTAATTATCTCATTGGAAAATGATTCCTCNGTGGTAACCACTATCAATTTATCATAGTGACGTACCCATCTTTCAATTTCTTCTTCTTCAGAAGTACTTCTGCGNTCAACTAAAGCATTACCTCTAGAATCTTCTGAGAACAACCAACATACAACTCCCTTGGACCTCAGCTCTTCTTGCAGCTTGATTGCATATTCTTTATGTTCTGAAGTGCAAGATATATAGCACTCAGGCGATGCTGCAGTCCTTTCTATTGATTTTGATAATTCAATGAAAGAATCAGTGACACCAATGCCACGCAAAAATTCCTCTGGTAAATTTGAACTCTTCAACAAAGAATCAACTCCTAAGGTACTGGGTGCATCATGCCTTATAGAATCCAGATTACTAACATTAGAAAGATCACAATTTTGAAAAACTGTATATCCCAAAATACTTCCTGACAAATCTGACCCATCAAATGTGACAGTATCTATATTTGCTTCAAACAAGTCACTCCCAGTTAAGTTCGTATTATCAAAATTTGATCGTTTTATGCGTGATCCTCCAAAGTATGCTCCACTCAAGTCAGCATCCTTCATATTAGCTCTATCGATGTTAGTCCGACTTAAGTTTGCTCCTTTTAGATTAGCTCCTTCAAAATTACAATCAGATAAGATAGCTCGATCTAAGTTTGCTCCTTCAAGATTTGCTTTCCTCAAATCGGCTCCTCTTAAATTAGCTCCACTAAGCAAAGTACTACTGAGATTCGCCTCTCTTAAATCTGCTCTATATAGATGACACGGGTTCATATAACTTCTGGAAAAATTCGCTCTCCTTAGCATAGCTCCCATAAAATCTGAGTTTCTTAAATCTGAGGCACTTAGGTCAACTTGTGGCAACCTCGTATGGCTCATATAAGCCTCACTAAGGTCCATAGTTGTAGTTGGGTTTTCTTCTCTCCATTGAGCAACAGCATCTCGACCCCGTTTTACGATCAATACTAACTCCATATCTGCCATATAATCACTCCGAAAATTAATTTACATGTATATTGGGGATTGTAGCACAAATGATAATGCTAACTAACTCTGTATCTTGTACATGCGTCTTCATCTAGTTCAATTCCAAAACCATTGCCTTGAGGCACCATCATATTACCTTGGTTAATTTCAAGTTTTGTCCTTATGATGTTCTCCGAACGAGGCATATCTTCAACTAGGTAGCCATTAGTAACAGCTGATAACAAATGAACATGAAATTCTGGAAGAACATGACCTGCCAACAAAATATTAGCTGATTCACACATGTGCGCTACTTTTATCCAAGGGGTAACACCTCCTACCCTAGACAAATCTATTATAACTACGTCTAATGAAGAGTTATCTACTGTATCTCTAAATGACTCAAACGTATATAAATGCTCTCCACCCGCTATAGGAACAGATAAATTCTCTTTGAGTATCCTTAATCCTTTTAAATCCAGATGATAAATTGGATCTTCAAGCCAAATTATGCCTGCCTGGGAAAGTGCTTCACCAAATGATCTGGCCTCAGATAAGCTCCAACTTTCTGTCGCATCAAGCATAATGTCTAAATGCTCATATTCTTCTTTCAATCTATTTATCCTGTTAATTTGTTCCGATATATCGTCAACCTTACCTATTCTCAATTTAATACGACTATGGCCTGCAGCAACATGTTGCTTAGCCGATTCCAATAGTTCTTCTATCGGCATGCTGTACCACAGTCTATCGCTTGCATAACTGTTAACCGAGTTGGAATTACCTCCTAACAAGTTTGATACGCTTTGCCCTGCTAATTTAGCTTTAACATCCCATACGGCAATATCAAGGCTAGACATAGCCATATTTAGAAATCCTCCTGGTCCAACCCAGTTACCGTAGCTATTCATTAGCCCATATAAATATTCATTCTTATATACATTTTCTCCAACTAACAAATCGCCTAGTTCTTTAGTTGCTTCATACAACGGATATATAAAAGCTGGTCTGGTATTAACCAACCAACCGATCCCTTCAGTACCATCTTCTACCACTATTCTAGATAATATGTGCCAGTTATGGCTCACTGAATGGCCAGCAGCTTCATAAAGCATATTCGCAGGTACTTTCAATAATTCAACTTGTACGCTCTCAATTTTCATAAGCATCTTCCTTGCATTGATAGCGGCATATTACTTCAATCATAGTCATTTTCCAAATTTTACGGCCACGAGTATAATTGTGGCTGTGGTGGTATTTATAAATGTTATTGGCAATTGACATAGGAAACACAATGGTAACTATTGGCGTCTTTGATGGTGCGAAGTTAGTAACTACAATGCGTACTGCTTCAGACTCTAACAGATTACCTGATGAATATGGTCTATTACTAACCAATCTACTGAAACTCAAAGGAATAGAGCCATCACAAATAACTGCAATTTGTACTTGCAGTGTTGTGCCACCTCTTACTGCTACATTTGAAGTAGTTTCTAAGAATTTTTTCCATACAGAACAGTTCACAATCACTTCAGGTGTGAAAACTGGGCTTCCAATCTTATATGATAGTCCTAGAGACGTTGGATCAGATAGAATTGTAGATGCAGTCGCAGGAGTCGAACTTTACGGAGCGCCCTTAATCATAGTAGATTTTGGGACTGCCACGGTTTTTGATGCAATCTCCAATAAAAGAGAGTACGTGGGAGGAGCAATAGTTCCTGGAGTAAATATATCTGCTGAAGCATTGTTTCTAAATACATCCCAACTCCGTAGAGTAGAACTAGTTGCACCTGATAATCCTATTGGTAAAAACACAACAGCAGCTTTACAGTCTGGACTTGTATTTGGGTATACAGACTTAGTCACTGGCTTGGTATCCAGATTCAAGAATGAGTTAGGGGAAAATGCAAAAGTAATCGGAACAGGAGGCTTGTCCCCGATCATTGCAAAACATACCGATATATTTGATNACATTAATTTGGACTTAACCCTTCTGGGGCTCAATATGCTATACGCAATCAATCGACCAGATTACAAAAAGGACTAAAGCCATGACCACTTTATCCGACTTAAACATAGTATTGGGAGTAACAGGAAGCATATCTGCATACAAATCACTAACGCTGGCCAGTAGACTCACCCAATNAGGAGCGAACGTGAATGTGATCCTTACTGACGGAGGATCTGAATTTGTTACCCCTCTATCTTTTAGAGCTATCACTCAGAATCATGTAGTGACTGACTCATTTGATCCTCATTCAGAATACAGTGTCAATCACGTATATTTGGCAAAACATGCTGACCTAGTAATAGTTTATCCCGCTACAGCAAATTCGATAGCCAAACTTGCCCTTGGAATATGCGATAATCCTCTTGGTACAACTATTTTATCTACTACAGCTCCTACCATAGTAGCTCCAGCAATGGAAACTAATATGTACCTGAATGAATCTACGCAGTCCAATTTGACCAATTTAAAAGATAAAGGAATATCCATATTAGGCCCTGAAGAAGGTTCTCTAGCATCCGGAGCATCGGGTTTAGGCAGATTGTCTGAACCAGAAGACGCCTTGGAAAAAATAAAACTCGTTATTGGCCAATCCAGAGGAGATTTTAAAGGCAAGAAAATTATCATCACAGCAGGCGGGACGCAAGAACCCGTGGATCCTGTGAGAATCTTAACGAATTTGTCCTCAGGCAAAATGGGGTATGCTTTAGCTGAAGCAGCCAGAGATCGAGGAGCAGAAGTGACGCTAATATCCGCTCCTGTTTCAATAGACCCTCCTATGGGGACATCATTACTTGAAGTTAAAACTGCAGACGACATGCTAGCATCGGTACAACAAGCGATTAAAGGAGCCGATGCAATTATAATGGCTGCAGCAGTGGCAGATTACAAACCAACTACCTCTGCAAGCACAAAAATCAAGAAAAGCCTGGATAGTATGAGTATTGAGTTATCGCCTACCAATGACATATTGAAGAGTATCGAAAATGAAGATGTTATTAAAGTTGGGTTTGCTGCAGAGACTGATAATCTAATCGATAACGCTAAAAACAAAATCAAGAGTAAAAATCTAAACCTGATTGTTGCTAATGACGTAACGTTACCAGGATCTGGGTTTGGATCTGACCAGAATCAAGTCTCTATAATCGATAAAAACCTAAATGTTGAAAGCATCGAACTTGCTTCTAAATATGATGTCAGTAACAAAATTTTAGACGCTCTGCACAAATTATTGCCCTAAGCACAACGTACTACAAACAATCCCTAAATTCTTCTATAGCTTTTATATGTGCATCAGGGCCCTTGAGTCCAACTTTCATGGTATTAACAGATAGATGACTTGCTCCCATCTCATCCCAATCAGTAACCAATTTGCTCCAGTCTTCAATATTCCCTTGATTCAGAGCAATCCGACCTTCAATCCCTATTTCTTTCCTATCTCGTCCAATTTCATCCATTGCCGACCACAATTTATCTAATTGGGCTCTACCGTTATCATCAGGCTGGAATTGAGGAATCCAACCATCTCCCAAACGGGCTATNCTATTAATAACACGATCTGCTCCGCCTCCTAGCCAAATCGGAATAGGCCGTTGGATAGGCAAAGGATTAATCCCAGCTGATGTTATATCGTGATAATCACCATGATAATCTACTATCGGTTTTGTCCAGAGTTCACGCAATAATTCTATTTGCTCTTCACTNCNTTTNCCTCGGTTGGCAAAATTCTCTCCCAGTGCTTCGTATTCCACATCATTCCAGCCAATGCCTATACCTAATCTAAGTTTTCCTTCTGTTAAAACATCCACTGCTGCTGCCTGCTTAGCAACCAACGCAGTTTGNCTTTGAGGCAATATAAGAATACCNGACACCATTTCNATAGNTTCAGTACATCCAGCCAAGTATCCAAACANNACAAANAATTCATGNAACATNTCATCNCTGCTGTAAGGTTTGTTCCATTCTTGTCTAGCTGAAGCGTCTGCNCCAAGAACATGNTCAAAAGCCAAAATATGTTTATATCCTAAGNCTTCTGCAGCTTGCGCGAACTCTCTTACAGCGCCTGGGTCTGCGCCAATTTCAGTTTGTGGGAAAACAACTCCTACTTGCATATGGAAACCTCCCGTAATTTAATAAGATCAAATTNATGGCTGGGGATGCAGGAGTCGAACCCGCACTACCTGAACCAGAATCAGATGTCCTACCATTAGACGAATCCCCAAGATACGGAACATTTGACATTATACACCACTTGTATAAAATTCTATGTACAGTTCATAATACAAATTCCCTAGGGAATTTATNCAATTTTGATCTTAATAGAGAGGGTTAGTGCTATGGTCTCATCAACTGCTTCAAGAAAAGAAATAACAGTGCTCGGTACAACTGTAGAATATTTTGTGGGAGGTACTGGTGATACATCTTTATTATTTCTCCATGGAGCAGGTGGCAATTCAGGCTGGCAGAAGTATCATGAAGAACTTTCAAAACGATACACAGTGTACGTACCATCTCAAGCAGGGTTCAATGGCACAGAGAGACCNGANTGGGTGTANACAATAACCGATATGGCTCATTTCAATCTNCAATTAGTAAANGCCCTCGGTCTTTCCAANTANATTTTNATGGGTTCNTCTATGGGAGGTTGGATATCATCAGAAATGGCATCAATGGATGACTCAAATATTCAGTCGCTCATTCTTATTGACGCGGCAGGAATTAAGCCTGAAAAGGGCGAAATAGCTGAAATATTCATGTGCTCCGCACAAACAAGATTAGAACAGA
The DNA here is from genome assembly GCA_002693325.1 of Gemmatimonadota bacterium. Classification (GTDB taxonomy): domain Bacteria; phylum Latescibacterota; class UBA2968; order UBA8231; family UBA8231. Next base: position 10,653 of record NZPK01000155.1, read on the forward strand.
GATTTTACGATCCTTCCCAGGTTGAGAACTATGAATCATATACTAGAGAATTAACCCCAGACGAAGTATTTACAGAACATAGCAATAGAGAAATGGCGTCCAGGTTGTGCTGGAGACCATATCTTCATAACTGGAGTCTACCATTTTATCTAAAAAAAATAACAACCCCAACCTTGATAGTATGGGGAGAGAATGATGCTATAATTCCCGTAGAATGTGGATCACTATTTCAAGCAAATATTACTAATTCCACTTTAAAAATAATTGCAAACTGCGGTCATTCCCCTGCAATTGAAAAACCAAATGAATTTATGGAAACGGTTAATAAATTCCTAAGCAATTAACCACAAAAGATAATAGGAGGATAGCATGACAGAAGTTTTCTGGTTTTCCGAGCAACCTTATGGGCACGTCACTGAAGATGATATTGAAGGATACGAATCAGGGCGAATGCACTTCCCTAACACTATGTTCGATCCCATAAAGGCTCACGAATTATATTCCAATTACCATGACCAATATGCTTTGGCCGATCAAGTAGGTTTCGACGGTATTATGTCAAATGAACATCACAGTTCCTACTGGTGCATGAAACCATCGGTTAATATAGACGCCGCTTGTATCGCTAAAGTCACCAAAAACGTGAAAATAGCGATGCTCGGTAATGTAATAGCAGTACAAGACCCTGTAAAAATGGCTGAAGAAATAGCTATGTTAGACTGCATTTCCGGAGGACGAATCATTTCAGGATTNGTACGAGGCACAGCAGTAGAGACTTTACATGCTGGAATAAGCCCCACAGAAAACCGTGCCAGATTTGAAGAAGCTCATGATTTGATTGTCAAATGCTGGACAACTCCTGGGCCATTCCGATGGGAAGGGAGATACTGGCCTCACCGCATGGTCAATCCGTGGGTAGTACCCATACAAAGAGATCCTCATCCTCAGGTTTGGTTTCCTGGTACTGGAAGCCCTGAAAGNGTTATTTGGGCTGCNGAAAGNCAATACCCNTACATGAACTTAGGNTCACTNTTNGATCTTACNAAACAACTTAAAGATATCTACTTTGAGACCGCGAATAAAGTAGGCTATACCCCTGGCCCCGAACACTTCGGTTATTTAATGAAAGTGTTTGTTGCAGACACAGAAGAAAAAGCTCAAGAAGTGGGAAGAAAATATCTGTGGACAGAAGCTCACAGAAACCGAGGTCCAGCTGAATTTAATGATCCTCCAGGGTACCAGTCTCGTGAAGCGCTCAANATAAAAATGTCCAGGCCAGTAATAGGTACAGGCACAATGGGCAAAAGAATGAGCTATGAAGAATTGCAGGATGCTTACAACATAGTCGTTGGTACACCAGAAACCGTGATNGAGAAATTGAGGCATATCAAGAAAGAACTAGACCCTGGATATATCCTAATATATGGAAATGAAGGTGATATGGCTCATAATGATGTAATGAGATCCATTGAATTAATTGGTGANAAGGTGATCCCTGCAGTTAAAAACTTCTAAACATATTAGGAGTACTTAAAATGGCAGAAAAAATTTTTAACGGGCGCGAGCTGATGGCTCGCGTCGTGTCAAAACCTAACATCATCGGAATAATATTCTTCATAATGATATGGGCTATCTCGGAAGTCTTCCTTATCGGGGTTATTGCAGGTTTGTTTGCCCGTTGGACAGTACGAAAATACGATAGGACAGTAATCAACCAAATAACTAAAACCTCCCTCCGCACTCCTAATACAATATCGTATGACATTCCAGAAAACATAAGTCACGATTCCGCATACGATCAACTATTGAACTATCCAGACAATAGCACAATGGAAAAAGGAGACGTGTTCGAAGCATACTGCGCAGTCTTACTAGATCAAATGACATACACGATAGATAGTATAAATGGTGGCGGTGGAGACGGAGGTATAGATATTTTTGCTTCCAAATCAGATGAATTAACCTCACTTCAAATACTGATTCAATGCAAAAATTATCCTAATAGCAATATACCGTATGATGTATATGCAAATTTAGCAGGTAATGTTAGAAGGGAACGTAACCATCAAGGCATAATCATGACTACCGGAGGGTTCACTGCACAATGTATGGAATATGACGAGATGGATGATGACATGCATTTAATAGATGGAGAAACCATTCGAAGACTATCTGATAGGTACCTAAATACATG
>NZPK01000125.1 GCA_002693325.1 Gemmatimonadota bacterium
AGAAGACGCAAGCCCTGTAAAAGAGTTGACCTCAATTCAGTGTCAGAATTCTCAGGTAGTAGATCTTTTGAAAGTTGGCTAGTATTTGTCGCGTAAAGACGGTTTCTACTGAGCGAAAGCCTGACTTTTTTATTTAATTTAGTCTTGTGTATGGACATTTTTACTTGAAGTTAATTGATAAATGAGGCCGTTAAAAAAGTGAAAAAATGGTTTTTGGCTGTCAAGTTCCAAGCTACACCAAAGATACTCATCCCTGCCATAGCGGGATATACCTTAGTTTCTTCGCCACCAACTTTAGTTGCNCTTCCGCAAATTGTTGCTCTGNTCTTTTTNTTGATTTTCTCTCAGTGGTTCATAGTGCTTCTGAATGATTTTTCTGATAGGCACGCGGATGCACATCATATGCGGGTTTATCCAAAATTAATCGAATCNAGGGTTTTGCCTGAGGGCTTGCTTAGTCCAAATAACGTATTGTGTGCTGGATTGATAAGTGCGATTTGTGTGATTATGNTAGCTCTNTTGTTAGTTAAAATGGGGTGTATTCAAATCNTTCCGTTGTCACTTTTGGGNTTGGCGTTGCTNTGGGCCTATAGTTTTCCCCCTTTAAAATTGAATTATCGTGGTGGTGGCGAGGTCTTAGAGGTTCTCGGTACTGGGTGCTTATTACCAGTACTAGGTGCTTTTGTAGCTTCGCCAACTTGGAATTTTGACAAAGCATATTATTTGTTGCCGATCTTGATTTATGCGACGATTTCATCTTTTGCAAGTAGTTTAAAACACGAACCTGCTGACCGTGAAAACGGGAAAAAAACCGTTTGTGTATTATTTGGTTCATCTTTTGTTCGTAGAGTGATATGGGCTTTACAAATTTTGTCAAGAATTTGGTGTGGCCTTCTATTCCTCAGCGGTGAATATGGTTTGTACGCCATGGTGTTTTCTGCTATTATTCCAGCTATACCGATGTATAATACTCGGCGTTATGAAAATAAAGCTGATTTCAAGGACTTAGATGCACTAAGATCCTATAAAAAAAGCCTATTGCAATCCGGAATACTCACTCAGTTTGGATTAATTGTCGATTTCATTTTCAAATGAAAAAGGAAATTAGACTTTGTATGATCCCTCTTCTACTACTCGCTTGTACACTGTTTCAAAATTTTCACTTCCATCATCATTCCAGACTCGACTTTTTATACCTCTTATATTTCCTTCAGAAAACCCAGTTATTGATTCAACCGAAGGAATGGAGGGTGTGTAATATATGCTGCCCCCGGGCAGTTCTAATATCCCGACATGTCTCGGAAGTTCGCTTATAGGTCGCTCTTCTAATTCTTTCAAAATAGACTCTTTTACTTCAATGCCTAAGCCAGGTTTGTCGGGCACAGGTGTCGAGCCTTCATCAACCTCTAAGCGCTGTGAAGTGACATCTTCTGCATACTGGTCATCCAAATTAACCGAATGGGAGACGGCGGGCAAAACAGCTCCTATGTGCATGGCGAAGGCTTTACTCAAAGTTCCACCAGTCAATTGAATAACCGTAGATAATTCGGAACTTGCGGCAGTGAATCCTATGCGTATTNAATTACCAAACCCAACCTCTCCGACCATATAAAGGTCNGCNCATCCGTACGCAATTTCGGGTCCACCTCCCAATTGAGGTACGTGCATCAACAATGGCAGGGAAGATCGTTGACGAAGCATTTTCCATCCCTCTAAATTCTGCCAACGCAGGGGATCCTCAAGGAATCCAATAACTGGTGATCTCTCTACTTCGTCGATTATTCTCAGAGTTTCTGATTCATCTCGGTTATGATTGAAGTCGTAGTGTATTCTAAATCCTTCTGGTGCAACTTCTTCTGCTGCCTTTGTTTGTTCTATTACGCAGTGGTGTGGACATGTATGCATTTTGAAAATACGGTAGCCGTCTTTACTCGCTCGTTGGATTTCATCGGCAAAATCTTGAGGTGATGCAGGGCGTGTCCAGGCGGCAACGGGGACCCTATCTCGAACTTTTTGACCNATAAGTTTGTAAGCAGGCNGTTCAAGATATTTACCCATAGCGTCGTAGAGAGCCCCCATTAAACCCATATTTAAATCGGCACCCAGAAAATCAAATGCGGATTTCCCTATGAGTTTTTCTGTGTCGGTCTTGGCAAGTTGGATGTGGCCTCTAGTGTCACCATAACCGATAATTCCATTTTTACAGGTAACTCGAAAGATGGTTTGTGTATCGATGCCTTTAAACCTCACTTCATGACCTTTATTATGCTCCCTAAGTTTAGGGTTGATGTTTATAGCTTCTACATTTTCAATTCGCATGTTGGCCTTCTCCTCTACAGATTTAGTGGTTCGGTAATGGTGAAGTTCGCTAAAGTGTTGTCTAAAAGTTTGGTTATTTCGGAAGATGTGGATGCGTCTATACTTTTCCCTGGATGACGTACGTGGGAGCTCTCAATGAGGCCTCTTAACTTGAAAATCTCTTTTCGAATGGCAAGCCCCGGTTGTTGTTCGTACACGATCAAAGGTAAAAATCTGTTATAAAGATCTTGTAAGGTAACTAAATCTCCTGAGTTTTTCGCGTAAAGCATTGCTTGTAAAATCTCTGGGAAGGCAAATCCGGTCATGAANCCGTTGCTTCCACTTTCTAAATCAAATTGTCCATAAAGGGCACCTAAGCCTGTTAGAATTGATACTTTTTGATTGGTTCGTTCCAATTCAGCAATTATTCTACGTATTTTTGGNGGAGTCGGNGTCGCTTCCTGTTTGATACATACNATGCCTGGTACTTCTTTGATAAGGCGAAAGAGTAGGTCTGGAGACATATGAACGTTTGTCGAAGCTGGATGGTCTTGAATCACAATAGGAATGGTTATTCGGCTGTCGACGTATTTAAACATTTCTAAAATACGGTTGTCATCCGGTATGGGTTCGGCGTGCGGTGTGATCATGACAGCCGATGCTCCTAATTGCTCAGCTCGTGTACTGAGAAGAGATGTAGCATGGGTTCCGGTAAAACTGGTTCCGACAATTACTGGTATTTTTCCATCAGCAACTCTTACAGCTTCACTTATAATCTGGTCTCGCTCTCGTTCAATGAGTCTATTTGATTCGCCTAGGACTCCTAAAACAGTAATACCGTCCACTTTAATGAGGTTCATGAAGTTGATGATGTTTTTTAGCGATTTTACGTCAAGTTCGCCTATTTCATTAAAAGGCGTTACCAATATCGGAAAGATTCCGTGAAAGTCAGAATGAGTCATTTTCATCAGGTTTTGGTATTAAGTTTTCTGGGTTTAGCGGTCTTAATTCGTCGATTACAAATTTCCCATCTTGACGCACTAAGATGTCATCAAAAAATATTTGCCCACCACCAAAATCAGGTGATTGAATCATCACCATGTCCCAGTGCACTGTTGATCTATTACCGTTGTCTGCTTCTTCATAGGCCTGACCTGGGGTGAAGTGGAAAGATCCTGCAATCTTTTCGTCGAAAAGAATATCTAATATCGNGTCTGTAATATATGGATTNAAACCAATAGCGAATTCACCAATATATCTAGCTCCTTCGTCGCTATCCAAAATTTCGTTTAATCGTATATCATTATTACATTTTGCTTCAACGATTTTTCCCCGTTCGAATTTAAGGTAAATATTGTCAAATACGGTTCCTCTGTAGAGTGTGCTAGTGTTAAACCGGATCTCGCCNTCTACAGAGTTNCGGATCGGCGCGGTGAAACATTCTCCATCTGGAATGTTTCGTTTCCCTGAACATTCGACTACAGGTATGTTAGAAATGCTGAAATTTATATCTGTGCCGGGACCTTTCAGTCGTACCCTTTCCGTCCTTCGCATCAGTTCGGCTAAAGGTTTTTGGGCCTTGGCCATTTTTCCGTAATCCAGCGTACAAACATCAAAGTAAAACGATTCAAAGGCTTCGGTGCTTTTACGAGCCAGTTGGGCCATAGACGAAGAGGGCCAACGTAAAACCACCCATTTTGTGTTCGGAACGCGAATTTCGTAATGCACTGGTTTCAGCCAAAAATTTTCATATATCTGCATTGAATTACTAGATACATCAGATAGTTCTGAGATGTTTGGCGTGCCTCGGAGTCCGATGTATGCATCCATTTTCTCCATGCGAAAAGCTTCGTAAGATCCTGTGACCTCCATACCTGGTTTTTGTGCACCAAGCAAAAGTTCTCTGTGTATCTTTGCGCGTTTAGTAGATACTTGTGGGAATGCTCCAATTTCGCGTGCTGCTCGCACCAATGCGACGATCATATCTTCGGGAATATCAAAGGCTTCTATGAGTACATGTTCGCTCTTTTGTAAGTCTGTGGAATGCGTGACTAAGACATGGGCAAGTTGATCAAATCGCGGATCGCTCATATATGACTCCGAAAAAGGTTATCACTTGTGTGTGTAAAAATCTTTAGTTAAGGTTTTGATATGTTACTCTATCTATTGTTTTCATCTTAACTTAATTAAGAAATATTGTTTTGTAAGTTGTTGTATCTCAATTTATTACATAATTATTCTATTGTGCCCCCTCCTAGGCAAATATCATCAGAATAGAACACTGCCTGTTGCCCCGGCGCAATGCCAGTATCTGCTTCGTTCAGAAATACTTTATTTACCCCTTCGCTCACGGATAATTCGCATGAAATCATTTCAGGTCCATGGCGGACCTTTACGTGCAAGTCTGTTGACTTGGGTTTTTCGGAAATCCAGTGGAGTCCACGGAGAGTAAATCTGTCTCGTTTGTGAGATTGTAGTTGAGTTAGGTGAGTGACATATACCTGATTCTCAATAGGCGATTTTTTTACAACATACCAGGGCCCCCCGCTTAGCCCAAGTCCTTGACGCTGGCCGATGGTATGGAACCAATGTCCACGGTGCGTACCAATTAATTTTCCAGTTTCATGTTCTATGATTTCCCCAGGTTGTTCACCTAAATGTGAGGCCACGAAATCTCGATATTTAATTTTACCCAGAAAACAAATGCCTTGACTGTCTGGTCGGGTTTTCGAAGGGACATTGAATTGTTCGGCCAAATTTCGCACATCGTTTTTTTTAAGGTGCCCAATTGGAAACATCAAGCGAGAAATCTGCTGCTGACTAAGGTTGGAAAGAAAATAGGTTTGATCTTTTACTGGGTCTGGAGCCTGTTTTAAATAATATCTCTCAGATTGATAAATTATTTGTGCGTAATGCCCTGATGCGATTTTGTCGTAGGACGGGTCTATTTTTTCTAAGAAAGCACCAAACTTTATACGTTCGTTGCAAAAAATATCCGGACTGGGTGTTTGGCCCGCTCGCAATTCATTTATGGCAAATTCAACAATATTTTCACGATATTCATTTTGTAGGGGAATGATTTTTAGTGGTATCCCGAGTTTTTTACAAATTGCATGTGCATAATGGAGATCTTCTTCCCATGGACAGTCACCTAAAAATGCTAATTCATCTTCTAACCAGATCTTTAGGTAATAGGCTGTAACTTCTATGTCTGGCTTCTGTGTTAATAATTGAAGGGCAGTTGAACTGTCGACCCCTCCTGATATCAATGCCGCTACTTTCATATCGAATCTTCTTTAGATAATACGGCTGTCCTATAATTCTGGGGCTGTTTACGTTCTCTTACAAGCATTTTGATTTTGTATTTATCACTAAACATACGGTAGCCTTTGGTATAGGCGTTAAGCTACGTATATTATAGCAAGGCTTTCAATACAGGCAAGAGAGCACAACCTCTATACGTGAATGTATTTGAACGACTTTGAATGTTTAGTATTGCTCTATACAATCGGAAAACCCAATGAAAATTTTATCTCAAGGAGAGAAAAATGATTTTTGAACATTTTGCCATCAATGTGACTGACCCTGTGGCTATTGCTAATTGGTATGTTGACCATTTAGAAATGGAGATAGTAAGAAAGGGAGAAGCCCCCGGTCATATGCATTTTCTTGCAGACAAGACAGGACGAGTAGTAATAGAATTGTATAACAATCCTCCAGATTTGATTCCTGATTATGCCGACCAAGATCCTCAGGTGCTTCACATGGCTTTTGCTGTAGATGAAATGGATGCAACATTAACACGTTTAAAGGCTGCCGGAGCGTCAGTCTTTTCACAACCGGGTAAAACTCCTGCAGGAGATACACTGGCGATGGTTCGTGACCCTTGGGGATTTGCTATACAATTAACCCAACGTGCAACGTCTATGGTATAATTGGCTATAATGGGAGATATGCAGTGATAAAAAGGAAATTCGGTAATTTAGGGTGGGATGTTTCTGCTATTGGGCTTGGGACCTGGAACATTGGTAATCAATGGGGAAACATTGAAGAGTCTACTGCATTGGAGACGGTAGATGCTGCTTTGGATAACGGAATTAATATTGTAGATACTGCAGAGTCTTATGGCATACCTTCTGGACTGTCCGAGGAAAGATTGGGTCGTGCATTGGCAGGTCGTCGGCACAATGTGGTTTTGGTTAGCAAGATCGGTCATTGGGGAAAGCGTACAGGTCAGGGAGTATTGAAGACCACTGTAGATATGATACGCTTATGTGCAGATGCTTCTTTACATCGTTTACGAACTGACTGGCATGATGTGTTGTTGTGTCATGAGAGTGATATTGAAGACCCCTCCGTTTATTTGGAGGCCTTCGAGTATTTAGTTGAAAAGGGCTCTTTGCGCGCATACGGGATATCGACGAACGATCTCCGTGTATTGAAACGTTTTAATAAAGACCGTACCTGTTCTGTTGTACAAGTAGATTATTCATTACTGAACAGAGAGCCTGAAAAAGAGTTCTTGACCTATTGTGAAGGTGAAGGAATAGCGGTCATGGTGCGTGGTCCCCTTGCCCGAGGTCTTCTATCTGGCAAATACCATGTAGATAGTAATTTCGCCGATGATGTTCGAAAGGGTTTTAATCGTGGAGGTGATGGTAGAGAAGAATACGAGCGGATGATACATGAGGTTGATCAGATAAAGGAAATTACTCCTGCAGGAGAACCGATGGTTACAACCGCTCTAAGATATGTTATTTCTCACTCGTGTGAACCTGTGGCTATTCCCGGAGCCAAATCGGCCGAACAAGCTGAAATAAATGCTCATGCTGGTAGTCAAATATTGAATGACATTGAATTGGATAAACTAAAGGGATCTCGTTTCGGTTGATTAGGATATTATATGTGGTTGCCCCCCTTTTGGGGCAAGAACTAGAATAATGTTTAATGGTTGGTAACGTCACTCAAGTGAGGGGTCTCGCTGGGGCTATTTATGCGCCATCTTTTTTAATGGCTACTGGCAGAGGGCTCCTCATTCCGGTATTTCCGCTTTATCTACTTACTTTCGAAATTTCCTTTGGCATAATAGGAATTATCCTCGCTGCTCAGAGCATTGGACTATTGATCGCTGATATTCCTACGGGAAAGCTTTTGCGTTCGCTAGGTGAAAAAACCTGCATGTTAGTCGGGATTTTATTATTCACAATTAGTACTGCAATTCTGTACTGGATAGATCAGTTAATTCTTATTTTTATTTTTAGATTAGTTTCTGGTTTTGGAATGGCCTTGTGGGGTACGGCCCGTCATACTTATATGGCAACATCGATTCGTAATGATCGCCGGGGAAGATCTATAGCGATCTTGGGTGGGCTCGGACGAGCTGGGACGTTTCTGGGTCCTGTTATAGGAGGGATTTTAGGATCAGAATATGGTTTCGGAACGACGTTTTTAGTTTGTTCTTTTTTTTCTTTAGTAAGTCTGGTTTTTGTTTTTTACTTCGTAAATACTATTTGTGATCAAGAAAGTGATTCCAGTAGTTGGAATAAATCTTTATTTGATGTTTTTAGTTCAAATCAGCGGCTGTTGATTATTGCAGGATCGGGGCAGCTTTTTGTCCAGATGGTTCGATCTGCTCGCTCGACAATTGTTCCGCTGTACGCAGGTAGTATACTTGGGTTAGACGTACAATCTATCGGTTTTCTGATAGGCCTTTCTTCGGCAATCGATGTTTTTATGTCGTATCCTGCTGGGTTGATTATGGATCGTTACGGTCGGAAATTCGCTTATGTTCCGAGTTTTATTTTGTTGGCTTCGGGAATGTTATTGATTCCGATGACGAGCGACTACTGGACTCTTCAATTGGTTTTGCTATTGATGGGAATTGGTAATGGCTTGGGAGCAGGGTCAATGATGACGTTAGGTGCGGATCTTGCTCCGAGTCGTTACCGTGGTGAATTTCTCGGGATTTGGCGATTTATTGGTGACGGTGGTGGCGTGTGTAGTCCGTTGATTATAGGATTAATTGCCGAGCGCTTTAGCTTATTTGGTGCGCCAATACTTGTGGCAGTCTTGGGATTCGTCGGGGTATCTTTACTCGGTTGGGGAGTACCAGAGACGCTAAAAGAAGAAGAAAAGTCATAAAAAAACCTAAGGTGATTACATGGGAATAATCGATTCACATATGCACGTTCACTATCATGGGTTGGATGCGTCTGGTCTAATTCATGAGATGGATTCCTTTGGCATTGATAAATCGTGGTTATTGACTTGGTTCATCCCGCCAGATGAGCATGTTCCTTCCTCCCATAAAGTATTCAGTCCCCTGAATGTGAGGCCAGACGGAACTCATGCAGGGTCTCCGTTGAAGGATGTGCTTAATGCTGTTCGGCAATACCCTAATCGATTTATACCGGGATTTTGTCCTTGGCCGGCATCGATACAGGCTGCAGATGAATTTGAGGTAGCAGTTGAGATGCACGGTGTTAGGGTCTGTGGTGAATGGAGTTATCGCATGTTACTGGACGACCCACGAAGCATTGAATTATTTCGAAGAGCTGGTAAACTAAAATGTCCAGTAGTACTTCACATCGACGTCTCTTTTTTACCCAATATTGACTGTGTGCCGGTTTATCAGGAATTCTGGTATGGGGGGATGCCAGGACCGCTTGAAAGAGCTTTACAGGCTAGTCCCGATACCATATTCATTGGGCATGCTCCAGGTTTTTGGAGGTATATCAGTGGTGATGCGGAGGAGGACCCTGATATGTATCCGAAGGGTCCCATTCAACCTGGTGGTGAACTGATTAGGTTATTTGATGATTACCCAAATTTATATGCCGATTTGTCAGCAGGCTCGGGCTTGGGAGCTCTGATTAGAAATGTAGATCAGGGAAGACAATTTTTGGTAAAATACTCAGATCGTTTATTGTTTGGTCGAGATGCTCCAGGGAACGTTCTCCAGGATCATTTGAAGAAATTGAATTTACCGGTTGATGTGTGGGATAATATCACTAAAGTCAATGCGAATAGGCTTATTAATTTATGAAAAATTTGAGGAATATATGAGTGCGAAAAAAGTACTTATCACGGGTGTTTCTGGCTTAGTTGGTAGCGCTATTTATTTACATTTAGCCCAATGGCCTGACCGCTACGAACTATATGGTATGGGGCGTCGTCGTACTAATTCGGAGCGTATTTTAGATGAAAGAGAAATTGATATATCAAGCGAAAAATATGTCGTAGGCGATATAGCCGACATGGATTGTGTTACGAGAGCGGTTTCTGGTATGGATGTTGTTGTGCATATGGCAGCCGATCCTGCCGGCCGAGGTTGGGATAGTTTACAAAAGAACAACATAGTGGGTGCTTATAACATTTTTGAGGCGTGTAAGGAAGCTGGCGTGAAACGTGTTGTAGCGGCGAACGCGCGCGAAAAAACGTCTCTCGCTTCCGCTCGTTCGAGC
>NZPK01000126.1 GCA_002693325.1 Gemmatimonadota bacterium
GCACATCATGTCTGTAAACATGGTGATTGCAAATTCGATGCACAGGTTCGAGGGTATTGCCTGAAACATTTAGGCAGAGGGGATTTTAATTTGTGGGTATGCGGTGGATTGTTTGCAGTTGCTGCTCTCTATCCTATTCTATTGGCAAAATTGTTGTTCCCAACGCTAATGTCAACGTGGTTACTTTTAGTCTTTTTTATCATTGCATTTATATATGCTCCCATAATGTCGTTTGTTAGCGCACGCATGGATGGTCTCGTTGGAAATACGATAACAATTCCTTATGTTGACGAAGCTATAAGGTTTTTAACTGGGTTTCGAGGTGTAGAAATTTGGTTCGTACCGTTTCCTGCTCGAAATTTTGGTGGTCACGCTGAAGGCTTTCGAGTTGTAGAACTTACAGGCATGAAATTTACAAGTCTTTTAAAAGCCGAAATATTCATGCTTCCAATAGTCTTGGGAGTGAGTTTGATGTATTGGACATTCCTATGGAGATTAGCTCCAATACCATCAGAGAGCTATCCCTACGCACAACTCATGTGGCCACTTCAGGCCTTTGATAGAGCATTGTATCTTTCTAGCACGATGTACAGTAAAATGTGGACCGAAGGTGAAGAAATTGACGGCAAAATAGTACAAAAGGGTGAAACAATCTGGAGCCCAAGTAATCTCCAAGATCAGAGATGGTGGTACTGGCGTGTTGCGGAAACGAAAGATTCACATATTCTCGATCCTGCAAAGAGGAATTATGGTGAGTGGTCTGCAACGGGTTATTTTTATACAAATTATAGTGAGACTTCAAAAAAGAATAATGTAGCTGATGTAGATCCGTTTATCCTTCCAGAGTCTATCGGAAAAACGGATGGAAATATTGAGCTTGTTTGGCCTATTAATGGGGAAATTATTAGAACTCCAAATCCGAACTTTTTAGTAAGGACGAAAGTTGCTTCTGAAGATACTAATCTTTTTTATTTTGAGGTCGATAGGTTACCGACTTTTGACGGCGAATTCCTGCAACGATCATCAGATAGACCTCTTTTATTCGAAGTTTTATGGGAAGACCTTAAATTTACTCGGGATCATATCGATAACGACAATGATGGTTTAATTGACGAGGAAGTCGTGAATGGAAAAGACGATGATGGTGACGGCAGAATTGACGAAGATATACATCATCCGTTGGGAGGGAAGAAATGGCCGATAATCGCTTTTGGTGCTGGATTTGGTATATTAGGGTATATGGTTCTTTCATTACTGGGAATGCCTATATTTCTCATATGGGGTTATGTTCAAAGTGTTAATGGGATACCATATTATATTATTCCTCAGATAATTGGAGCTTTGCTGGGAAGGTATTATTTTTGGAATAGATACGGTAAACAGGAGTGGCGAAGGTATGCTATGGTATTGACCGTCGGTTTTGGTGTTGGAATGTCTCTTATTGGAATGTTTGCCGCGGCTCTTGCTATGATAACAAAAGCCGTATCATCACTGCAATATTAATAGGAACTATAGAAGGTTTGATTAGTCAATTATTTATGGATTTGTTATTAGGAAGGTAAATTATGGTAGAAACGTTTGAACGCATCAAAGATCTCGCTCTTGAGTTAGGTTTAGCTATAGAAAAAGAAATACCTGATGAAGAAATTTTAATCGTAAATGATCCTGATCGTGGGATTAGCCAAATGGTTATTGATTGTGAAGATACCATTTTAGTTATTGAACAATTGATATTTGAAATTGATTCCCCCCAGGATACCAATATGTACAGAAGATTACTCGAGATTAATAGAGATTTGGTGTTCGGAGCGTTTGTTATAGACGAAACAGGTAATAGAGTTTTATATCGAAATACGCTAGTGCTTGATAATTTGGATGCTAATAGATTAGAAAGCACGATAAATGCTTTAGTTTTTGGTTTAGCTGAATATGGACAAGAAATACTTTCTTTCATCGGAGAAAAATAATGTCAGGATTATTCCAACGGCTTTTTAAAACAGGACAAGCTGAAGCTCACGCGCTGGTTGATAAATTTGAAGACCCGATTAAAATGAGCGAACAGGCTATACGTGATCTAAAAAAAGATTTACAGGAAAGCATGAAGGCTTTAGCGGAAGTTAAATCGGTTGCAATTCGCTTGGAGCGGGATGCAGATCAACAGTCCAATAGGGCAAAAGATTATGAACGTAAGGCAATGTTATTGGTTCAAAAGTCTCAGGATGGTTCCCTTGATGCTACAGAAGCTGATAGATTAGCTACTGAATCACTAACTAGAATGGAAGAGGAATCAGCTAGGCATTCAAATACGCTTCAACAGTGTGAACAGCAGAAGAATATGGCCGATAAACTGCAATCCAATGTTAACGACCTAAAGACAAAAATAAATCATTATGAAAATGATTTAGTGACCCTGAAGGCTCGGACGAAAACTGCGCAGGCAACTCGAAAAATTAATCAGCATTTAGCTAATGTTGATTCAAAAGGAACGGTTGCTCTCTTAGACAGAATGAAGGAACGAGTGGAGGAACAGGAGGCACTTGCAACAGCGTATGGTGATATGGCGGAATCCTCAAATTCTGTGGATGATGAAATTAATAAGGCTATTGGTGACGATGGTGCTAATGCGTCCGATGCATTAGCTAAACTAAAAGCAAAAATGGGNGTNTAGTTTAAATTTGTAATAACACCCTTGCAGTTTCCAGCCTTTCTATAAGGTTATATTTCTACAGGCTACGGAAAAATTTTTCTGTAGCCTGTCTTATTTTATTCTTTGCACATAATAAAATTGAAAACAATTTATGAATAATTGGCCTAAGTTAGGAGTGCCGGTATTACTTTTTTCCGTTATGGTAGCAGCAGCTTGCGCTATAATCTACCAATTACTTATTGGTAGTATAGCTTCACTGTTTTTAGGAAGTAGCGTTGAACAATTTTCTTTAACTATCGGGCTCTTTCTTTTTTTTATGGGTATAGGTTCATGGTTATCTAAATACGTTGATNAGAACTTACTTTTAAGATTTATTCAAGTTGAAATNGGTCTAGCGGTTATTGGTGGTAGTTCCGTCGGAATACTGTATTTCTTATATTCGACTACGGATCAGTTTCGATTTGGAATGTTCCTCCTAATAGCTNTAATCGGATTGTTAATNGGATTAGAGATACCTNTNNTAACAAGGTTTATTCGTCTTCAGGAGTCCTTAAAAAGCACCTTAGCAAATGTTTTATCGATGGATTACTGCGGAGCTCTAATCGCTGCGTTACTGTTTCCATTCGTATTGCTTCCGTTTTTAGGCTCAATGAAGTCTTCAGTCCTAACTGGACTTATAAATTGGGTTGTAGCGATTGGAGTAATCATAGTTTTTCGTGATGAATTTTCGAAAATAATTCTAAAGCGCGTTATATCCCAATGGCTCATTTCAGGAATATATTTATTTCTATTATTGTTTTATTCGGATCGATTAGTTGGTAAATGGGAACAAAGCTTTTATAGTGGTTCAATAATTTTCCAAAAACAAAGTAGATATCAACAGATTACTCTAACACAGGCTGGTGAAAGATACAGGCTCTATTTAGATGGTCACTTGCAATTTGATTCGCTCNATGAGTATCGTTACCATGAGTCTCTTGTTCATCCTGTTTTAGGTTCAATCGATAAAAAATCAAGCGTGTTAATTCTCGGAGGTGGCGACGGACTGACTCTCCGAGAGGTTCTAAAATATGCGGAAATTTCAAACGTCTATTTAGTAGAGCTAGATTCGGTTGTCGTATCGTTATCTAAAACGAATCCGTATTTGAGAATTCTTAATTCTGAATCATTTTTTGATGATAGAGTCACGGTAATATATAAGGATGGTTTTAATTTTTTAAGGAAAAATACTATTGCTTTCGATATTATTATATTTGATCTTCCAGATCCGAGAGAAGAAAGTCTCTCAAAGCTCTATTCTCTTGAGGGTTATAGGTTGGCTAGTAGCAANCTGACCAAAAATGGTGCTATTGTGACGCAGGCGACCTCGCCATACTTTGCACCTAATGCCTATTGGTGCATCGGGCACACAATAGAAAAAAGTGGTTATGAAGTATTGCCATACCAGGTCTATATCCCTTCATTTGGGAAATGGGGCTTCCATATAGGTTTTAAAGATGGGGGGATAAATCGAACTATTGAAATTCCTCCAAACTTGCGTTTCTTNGATGAGGATATCTGGCNTTCAATGCGGGTTTTTTCGAAAGATATAAAACAAAGGCCTGTTTACATTAATAGACTTGATCATCCTAAGCTTGCTAATTATTATCGACATGACTGGAATCTTCTTTTTTGAAGTGAGGCGATAGTGTTCAAAAAATGGTTTAAGAGAAACGATANTCCTGATGAATTCAAATTAGANGATATNAAAATCTATAATTTGCGTATCGGTGATTTGTTTGATTATGATTTGACGACATGGGAGGTCGTNACGATCGGTCAATGCGACTATGATGGGCACGTGGAGTGTGAGTGGGAGGTGAGAGGGGGAAGTAGTAGAAGGACGCTGGTTGCCGTACCGGAAGGAGGCGATTGGACCTATCAGTGGTTACAGGAATTTAATCTCTCTGAATTAGGTCTAAACAATGTACAGGCTGATCTAAGATCTGAAAAAGACCCTGTTGAAAACATAACGATACAAGGTCGCGATTACGTTGGTTATGAGTCAGGTGGTGGTCTTTATAAGAAAGAAAGTGAAGAAAAGCCATTTTTATACTGGTCATATGAAGATTCTAATGACCAGGTTTTAAATTTAATCCAATGGAGCGATAGTGAGTTTTCAGCAACTATGGGAAAGCGTGTTGCCGAATTCCAATTCAGTAATATATTGCCCGGATCTGGAAAAAGATCGTGAAAAATATAATATTCCTTGTTAGTAGTGTTTTTAGTGTAACCTTTTTGTCAAATTGTGGAAGACCGGCAGATCCGGTTAATTCTCTCATACGCGAGTTAAACCGATATCCTGAGTATACACTTATATTAAATGACTACCGTATTGATGACGGTTTTTTTGCTGATTATTTCCTTCAATTTGATGCACTCACTGCATCTAGTAAACGAATAGATGGCGTAGATTCATTGATTTATTCACAGGGTAAAACCGACTGGATTAAGGTTTCTGAAACAACCTTCTCTCGTTACGAACATTATGTCGGAATGGTAGTATCTTCAAAAAATCTTGATGGCACTAAAACCGGAACCCACCAGGCGTTTCCACCCGGCTATCAATACGTTGGAAATTCACGTTATGGATCATGGGGTGCTGGCGGATTTTGGCAATTTTACGGCCAATATGCTCTAATGAGTCAATTGATGGGTGGATGGCGCGTTGGAAGAACGGATTGGAACGATTATCGAGATACACGAAGTAGAGGCGGTGCATATTTTGGTCCCAAAAAAAATGGCCGATCAACTTTTGGCACCAGGGGCATACAAACAGAAAAGTCTAGACCGGCATTCTTTAAAAAACATCAACAACGTAGAAACGCTTTTAGTAACCGTGTATCAAATCGGATGGGACAGGCAAGGAACACTTCATCCTGGGGCAATCGTACTTCAAGATTTGGAAAATAAGGGGACATAATGTTAGAATCATACGCATTTAGTTTTTTATATCTTATAGAGGGATTTGTTCTATTGGTATTTGCTAAGTTTCTTTATTTAAAACTATATAGAAAAGTAGACTTAAATGAAGAGCTTTTTAATAAAAATAACACTGCTATCGCTGTTTCAGTTTGCGGTTATCTGTTAGCTATTTGTATCGCCCTTGGAGGCGCAATATCGGGTCCTGAGGCTGGTATTTTATCTGACATGGTCCAAATAGGTATATACGGAGGCGTCACGATAGTTGTAATGTTACTTGCTGGGCTCTTATGTGAAAAAGTTCTGTTACCTGGTTTTGATAATACAAAGGAAATCGTTGTAGATCGAAATCTTGGAACTGCATCCGTTGAATTTGGCGTTCACATAGCTAATGCACTTGTGCTTCTATCAATTATTCAATCTCAAGGAACTTGGCAGTCGGCCCTTATATTTTGGTTACTCGCACAGATCGTATTCATAGCAGCATCAAAAATTTACGAAGTTCTTACCCCCTATAGTATTCACGACGAAATAGAGCGGGACAATACTGCTGTCGGAATTGCTTTGGCCGGCGTATTTATAGGCATAGGAAACATAGTGAGTATTTCCGTTAATGGCGATTTTGTCGGTTGGAAAGAAGATTTACTAACGTTTGGAACTAATATTTTATTCGGGTTTATTGTTCTTTTTGTAGTCAAAAAACTCACAGTATTCATGCTGGCTGCAGGAAATTCTCTACACAAACAGCAAGTCGGCGAAAAACCAAATGTAGGGGCAGGTTTACTGGAAGCCTTAGGTTATGTTGGAGGTTCACTATTANTNGTTTGGGCTCTTTGATTTCTNCCGTAAAAGATCCATTGTAAACCTAATGCTGGACCTCCTATTGCTATATATGTTATGGTGGCAAGTCCATGAGCGATAGTTGCACACGCTAACGCTAAAGGTTCTGGGACACTATAAATTTTGTTTAAGGCCATAGAAAATATTAGATGGTAAGATCCGGCTCCACCGGGTGTTGGAACTACAACACCAAGTGATGAAATGGCCATTATAACGACTGCAGAGGTAAAATCTAAATCGTATGATTTCGTAAATCCCATAGAGGCAAATAGTGCATAAATAATTAAAATATACCCGCTGTTAAGCAATACTGAACTTAAAGTTATTTTGAAGTGAGCAGATGGGCTTTTTAACGATTCTAATCCATCCACAAATGTTCGCAATACTTTCATCACAGGATCAGAAAATTTTGTCCCAAATTTGTTAACAATTGGCTCTACGTAGTTAAGTGCTTTTGATCTGTAGTAGGAAATAAATATCAATATTATTAGAACGCCACTGCAAGCGAGTAGAGTCAGGAGACTCAAGGTCTCCAGGATTGGGAAAGCTTGAT
>NZPK01000127.1 GCA_002693325.1 Gemmatimonadota bacterium
AACATCGCCAATGAGATCAATTCATAAACTAAACTCACTAATGTTACATTTAAACTCACTAATGTTACATTTCAGTAACAATTCAAAAGGTTGACTTCTGTAAGAAAATACAGATTTTTGGAATTAATGAACAAAACTAAGTACAACGGTGTCTATATGTTTCGGGAATGCGACTAGTAAAAGGCATAACACATAAAATCTTCTATGGCTGAAAATAACGTATATTACTTGAGAAACGATGACCGAGATTACGTAAATCGAATCATCGACGGGGAAGAACGAGCTTTTAACGAACTTGTAAACAAATACTATGGCAATGTGTATAACTTAGCGTATCGAATGCTAAACAACGCTGACGACGCTAAGGAAATCGCACAAGACGCCTTTGTCAAAATTCATAAAAGCCTACCTAATTTTCGAGGCAATGCGTCTCTAAAAACATGGATCATGCGAATTACGTTGCGGCTCAGTCTCAATAAAAGACGAGATAGAAGTCGTTCCGCGTGGGAACGATTAGGTCTAAATCGCGACGGAAAGCCAAAATTATTGTTTTCGCGTTCACAGTCACCTGAAGCAAAACTTATATCCGACGAAATTGATAACCAAGTACGCAATCTAATTGATGGTCTTCCAGAGGACATGAGACAGATAATAATCCTAAATAGTTTTGAAGACCTGTCCTACGATGAAATCGGTCAAATACTCAAAATCCCTATAGGAACCGTTAGCTCTCGTCTGTATTCTGCCAGAAAATTACTTTCTGCACAACTAAAAAAAGCCAATATACTGTAACGCTCATACCGAGAAAAGATAAACATGCTATTTTTTAAAAAAAATCGAGAAATAAAAGTTTCTGAATACTTAGACCGGGAACTAACGGATAACCAAGCCATCGACATTAGCGAGTCACTCGCTTTTGATCNTGAACTGAATTCACTTGCTTCCGATNTTTTCGATACAAATACCGTGGTGAATAACGTGCTTCGTAAAACTAATCCAACCCCAAATTATCCACAGATTTCCGTAAAATCTACCGAAACATCACCTGGTTTGCATAAAAAAAATCTTAATTTGAGCCCTTTTAAGATAACGGCCGTGGGATTAATTGCCACAGCAGGAATAGCACTTATCNGACTTCACCGAAAAGGCCTCATTTGGAGAAAAAGCTAATGAACTGGTTCGAAAAAATGAAGAGTGGGTTAAAGACCCGAATCAAACGCGAGGTGCCAAACGGAATTTGGGTCAAATGCAAGCAATGTAATCACTCAAACTACGATATGGAATTAGAGAGGAATTACTGGATCTGTGCGAATTGTCGTTTCCATCTTCCATACAGCACTCAACAATATATCGATCTTCTTGTTGACCAAAATACTTTCACGGAGATAAACAAAAACGTAGCACCAATAGACCCTCTTAGTTTCAAAGGATACCGGGAAAAGATTAAGGACGGAAAGCGAAAAAGTAATAGTAAGGAATCAGTATTAACCGGTATGGGGCGTATCGGTGGTCATTCGGTTGCTCTAGGCATCATGGATACCCGTTACTTAATGGGAACATTAGGATCAGCGACCGGCGAAAAAATATGTCGCCTTATCGACAAGGCTATTGATTCTAGATGTAGTTTGGTGCTCATATGCAAGTCGGGTGGAGCACGCATGCAAGAAAGTTCATATTCACTTATGCAAATGGCCCGTATCAGCGCCAAATTACATCAACTCTCAAGTGCAGGCTTACCATATATCACTATAGTTACCGATCCCACTTATGGAGGAGTTACTGCTAGCTTTGCAATGCTCGGCGACATCATATTGGCCGAGCCTGGCTCAAGAATAGGTTTCGCGGGACAAAACGTTATTAAGCAATTCTTGGGTGGAAACGCTCAGTTACCAAATGACTTCCAGATCGCCGAATCCGTTGTCGAACATGGTTTCATAGACCGGATCGTTGAACGTAAAGAAATGGCAACTGAAATCTCAAAACTCATAGCAATTCTTACGAATAATAAGCACAAAACCTCTATCAGCTAGCGAATTCAAAATTACTTTACTTAAAAACAAACGTCCAATCCAGATTGCTGTCTGCATTGGACTCATGGCAGCTCTTACTGCAGTTGGCGCATTCCTTCGCGTCCCTCTGCCACATGTACCTCTTACTCTGCAAACTAGTTTTGTTTATCTTTCTGGTATTCTTCTCGGTCCTAAATATGGGATATTTTCGCAAGTTATCTACCTCACCACAGGATTAATAGGTTTTCCAATATTTGCAGAAGGAGGAGGTCTACACTACGTTTTAAAACCTAGTTTTGGATACCTTGTGGGTTTTATCTTTGCAGCATGGACCGCAGGCATACTTACAAACAGGCATCGATCTTCGTTCAATCACGTTATAGCTGCCTTACTCTCCTTATTCGCTGTATATCTACCAGGAATTATTTGGCTATACTTAGCAATGAATTATTTTATCGGACAAGAGACAACCTGGTTAACTACCTTAAAACTCGGGTTATCACCACTGCCCAAAGATCTAATACTTGTCCCCTTAAATGTTTATATCGGTCTAAAAATAAGACAAAGATTAGAAAGAAGCTTTTACGGTTGACTGCTCGAACCTTTATCGACCGACATTAATTTTGGATATGATTAACATCAGCACTTCAAAAAACCTTTACAGAAATATATTCGAATGAAAAGCTATGCTTAATTTCCAAAGCAATCTTTTGAAATTACTTTGTAAACTATTAGTTACTCATTTTTGAATCGTATTTAAAAAGAGTTTCCCCAGTCGAAAAAAACCCCCACCTGTTCAGCAGACCAACCCACTTCAACTCTCATCAACAAATCTCTGTCCCACGAAAGTCGAAGAGCCGCACCACGACTCCAATGCATATCTCGTAAACTGACATCA
The DNA here is from genome assembly GCA_002693325.1 of Gemmatimonadota bacterium. Lineage (GTDB taxonomy): Bacteria > Latescibacterota > UBA2968 > UBA8231 > UBA8231. The sequence goes on from NZPK01000127.1 coordinate 2,908, forward strand.
CCCACATCTGCCCATACCCGACCAAAGTCACAATACAAGGCACCAAATAACTCTATAAATTGACCAAACCAATCTCGATCAAATAAAAACTGTCGAACTTCTACGTTCGAAAAAAACCGGATATCATCCGTAAAGCGTTGAGTATCAAAACCCCGCAAGGTATGGCTACCCCCCAACCCTTTTACGCGCTGACCTCCGCCTATTTCACCATAAGCATAGAGAGGAACCTCGCCAGTAAGAGCCTCAAATACTCCCCTAAAAGCAAATGATGTATACTGGGAGGATGGACTAATAAAGAACATATGCGTTGCTGTATACCGACGAAAATCGATCTCATCAAAAAATAACCCTACAATTGAATTTCGAGAGTTTTCATAAGACCATTCATGAAAAGCTCCACTAATCGGCAAGACTTCATCGTCTCGCGAATCCCATTCCAGAGCAAGACCAACAAATCCCGTAAAACCATCTTTTACGCCATCAGGAGCCCCTTGTTCTGCAAGAAATGATTGCGGTCCCGGCGAACTAATTTTTGTATTCTCTAAGCCAAAACCCATTGAAAGAGTTAACGGGCCGTGAATGTGCCGGAGAAAATTAATTGTTAGCTTTGGGTCTTCTTTCAGTTCATAAAAGTAATACGTTTTGCTCTTAAACGCGTTACTCTTAGGGTCAATCCATTCCGATTTGAATTCACTATTATTTCCAAGCCCGTAGTACCTTGTCTGCAAATTCCGCTCAGTACTTGCTCTTAACCGAATTCCAAATCCAGTACCCGATATCCGCGGGACTTTCAATCGAAAAATATGCTTACGCTTTCCCTCTGTCGATCNTTGAGAATGGAGAGTNAGTTTATAACGATAGGGACGNCGTCTATAATCTGCCCAATGAATCCTGGCTCCGCTGTTCCAACCCGTATTTGGGTTGTAAAAAATAAATGGTAACCCCGTCACGCCATAAGGAACACCATTAATCGTAAACTGCCGCCGTTTTGCCATCCACTTTACGGCATCAACAGTATTCTCGGTCGCAAAAACTGGTGCCCTTCCAAGNGTATGTTGTAGACTCCGTCCTGGGCCCTTTAATGTATCCGTTGAAGTNGCGTTTTCTGCTTTANNATTNGAACAAAGTATGCCGAAAACCAAAAAAAAGNATGTGAGNGACGTTANCAAATCAAGTTGGAACTTTTTCGAAACGCACTCGGTCATCATCGGAAGGCGGAATATATGGAGAAAACCTAATCGGACTCATGGCAATCTCCCCTCGGGACAAAGCCATTGTATCACTCTCAACAAGATTATCTGTAACCTCCGGCATGCCAACGTGACCGTACTGAATCTTATGAAAATCGGAAACATTTCCAAAAAAAGCCCCGTACGAAGTGCGGGCGATGGGACAGAATTTACGAGGAGTATTAACGTCTACTTTGGGTGGCATGTTGATAGTCATCAAATCGGAGTCTTTGGGCAATCCTCTCGACCACACTTCAGCAACTATCTGTCTGGCAACCTCTACAGAAGAAGACAAANTTTTTTGTATTGCATCAGTCAATCGACGCTCATTGCGCCAACAATTGTAATCTTCTGAATCAAAACGTTGCGATAACGCCAAGGCGGGAACACCAGCTAAATGGCTCTCGACAGCAGCGCCAACCGTTCCAGAACTCAAAAAATAGGCCAAACCAGCGTTGTCTCCCATATTAATTCCGGACACGACAAGAGAAGGTCGAGAATGGAAAATACTAAAAATACCCGCATTAGCACAATCTGCCGGATAACCAGACAATGTNACTACAGTTTCACCCTCGACTTCTTTATAAACGACATCTAATTCGTCAAATCTACTCATAATTTTTGATGTCCANCTACATTCCATTGCTGGAACAACCACTTTTACTGGGGCAACATCCCTCAAAGCCCGCATCAATGGAATGAGTATCGGTGAATCCACACTATCATCATTTGTCAATAATATCCAAGGTTTGTCCATCAGTTTTCCTTTAATTTACCTACGCGAAAATATTGGTCAAAACAACTGTTTCCGCTAAATCGGCTATAACGTCAATATACCCAAGCAAACCGCTCTCAACAAAATAATTTGCAAAAAAGTCAAAGAAAATGATATTTTTCTAAAGACACGAGAGAGGTTTATGGACGAGCCAGTAATCTTTGAAAAGCTACAATCAATTGCAACGCAATTGTCAATAGAAATCCGGTATGTGGACATCGACAACCCCGGAGGCCTGTGTCGAATAGGCGAGTCCCTTGTGATACTAGCAAACCAGAAACTGAGTGTCGATCAAACTCAGGAACTTATCGCTAAAGCGTTATCGAGGTGCTCGACAGATCATGTATTCATGCCGCCTAAAATTCGAGAATACATAAATCAACACTCAATTTAATACCGATTAAAACCGAAACAAATTTTAATATAAGTACTTGACAATAATGTATTTTTTGTGATTCATAGTACTAGCAATTCAGATGCTGATCAGTTTCACAGAAACCACAGACGATCTCTTCCGCAAGGATCCATATATGGCATACTGCACCTTAATTATCTCAACCATATCTTTGATTATTGTGTCACCACTATTGGCTCTCCAAATATTTGTCGATCCATTAAATGGAGACGACCGAAATAGTCTTCAAAGTGCACAAGACACGGTTGGAGCCTACAAAACAATTGCTCATGCACTTGCTGTTGCCCACGCTGTAACTGACTCACGTCCTCACATAATCGAACTATTACCCGGAAAATACAGTCCTAGCGCCGGCCAAACCTTCCCACTTGAAATTTTCGAATCTGGTATACATCTTCGAGCCATAAAAAATAACGGCGCAACTGTTTTCGATGCAGAAGGTCATTCTAATTTTTTCAGTTTCTCTACGCCGGTACAAGAAATCACAATTCGTGGCATCGATTTTTATAATGGCCACGCTGACAAAGGCGGTTTTGCCGATTGTAATACCTGCAGTTTAAACGTTGTTGAAAATCGGTTTTTCAACAACTCAGCTTCTTCGAATGGTCATGTCATCTTCAGTAAAGACGGAAGAATACGATTAGTAAATAATATTCTGAGAAACAATGGCGGTAGCCAAGACAATTTAGGAATAATTCATCTCGAGAATAAATTTGACGACTCATCAAATTCAGACGAGATCCGCAATAATGTATTCTACCGAAATAGCTCCTCAGATATTTGGACATCAAGCACGCATTTGCGCGTGAGTGGTAATATCTTCATTTCGCCCGGTAGCTCGGCGATACGAAATGGCAGCACCAAAACGACGCCATTCTTAGACCATAATATCTTTTGGCAAACCAACGTTCTCTATGTTTCCCCAGCAATTGACGATGAATCTGAACCTGATAGTATCGACGTCGTTCTTTCCGTAAGAGACACACTATCCTCGGTGGCCCGAGAATTTACTTTACCTGCTGCACTAAAAATCGCACCGAACATAAAACCACTAACTTTCCGAAGTGATTCGTTGTTGATCAGTGACCTTTCGATTAAAATGCCAAATTTTGTAACCGATTTTCCGGATACCTTAATAAAGGTTGGCCAAACCCATCAGTATTTGATCAATGTCACAGGCTACCCCTCGGCCTACCAGTTCAAACCCTTAAATATTCCTCAAGGATTAGATACTTTAGATGTAAGGGGGCAACCACGCCTTTTGATATGGACTCCTACAGCAAATGACGTCGGCGTTCACCCTATTTCCATAGAAATTACGAATTCTTACGGGCTTATAGACACATTGAGTTACCAACTAAGTGTATTTAATGCCAATGATTTCCCTGACACATCAAGTTTTCGTTCTATTAACGACACGCAAGGTCGTTTTACTGGGATGTATAGGGAAACCAGTTCACACGATGTCCCTATAACTGCGGGAGAGAGATATCTCTTCAATATGGAAGTATGGGGAAAGAAAAAGTCCTATGAATTCAACCCCCTTCAGTTACCAGAAACGGCATTCAGCACCTCTGTAACCCAAAACGCATTAATCGATTGGACTCCAACTTTGTTAGACACTGGACGCCACGAAATCCAAATTGAAATATCATCACCTTCAAACGTTACAGACACCCTTATCTACAATCTTTTTGTATTTGAGGATCATGCATTTCCAGACACTTCTGGAAGTAAAAAAGTAGTTAATATTTCTTTGTTTCCAGACACCACAAACGGCTTAACTCAATTAAATAACATCACTCCCTCTTTTTCATCTACCAAAAGTGCAGTCGGGAACCTTTACGCGTACCCCGTTCTTCTCGACACGACATACAATCGATACGAATTGGTCGTTGGGAAGTCTCCGGGTATTAATTCCGGACCGGGTGAAGTTTCTTTTTACGACAAAAACGGAACTCGCAATGACATAGGCTATTGGGGGGGGCCTCTCAACAGTGGTGTACCCAACGCCTCTATTGGATCCGAAATAGAGTTAACAAAAAAACCTGACAGCCTGCTTACCGAAGGTCAAACTTTTGTTTACGAACCTCTCCAGCCTAACGGAGAAGCTTTCACTTTCGTGGATTTGTTGCCTGCTATACCCGGAGCTGACTTACCCTCAACAATAATTCCTTCAAATTCATTTGCTCAGGCACCTCCAATCAAGTGGATACCAACATTAGCAGATACAGGGAAATATATTTTAGGTGTAAAGTCATATTCAGCTGATGGCTCCTTCGGTAGACACTACTTTCCAATTCGCGTACGACCACAGAATGAAATTCCTTTCTCAAAAACAGAACCTGACACATCAGCCACAGAAGATGTCCAGTACATTTTCACTATTGAAGCAGAGGACGTAGACCAGGATAACATTTCATACGAATTAATTGAAAGTCCCGAAAACCTCTCTGTCGATAAAACTTCAGGTATTGTAACATGGCTACCAACACAGGAACAAGTAGGAAAACATGATATTAAAGTTAAAATTGAAGACAGTCGGGGAGCGACGTCCGATTATTTTTGGAGCATTTGGGTTCAGCCAAGTAACGATCCTCCGGTGATAACTTCTCAAACTGACACGGTTG
>NZPK01000128.1 GCA_002693325.1 Gemmatimonadota bacterium
TCATCGAAAATTAGATCTAAAGCCCTAACTAAAGCCGCCCTCTCTACCTCGCGTCCTGCACGAGCCATATCACGAGCACTTTTTCGATGATCGACGGGCAATACACTTTGCACTATGATTGGCCCTTCATCTAAATCATTTGTAACAAAATGTGCAGTAGCACCAATTATCTTTACTCCGCGCTCAAAAGCCTGCCGGTATGGGTTTGCTCCTACGAAAGCAGGAAGAAATGAGTGGTGGATATTGATTATTTTATCCTCAAAACTACTAACAAATTGTGGACTAAGAATCCGCATATATTTGGCAAGAACTATATAGTCAAATGGGTATCTCTCAATAATCTTCTTCAAATTACTTTCATGGCCAGCACGAGTGAGATCCTGATGTGGAACATAGTGATACGGGACATCAAATTTTTTTACCAATTTCTCTAATTTTTCGTGGTTACTAACAACCGCCTCTATTGACGCATTCAAATCTCCATGTACATGTCGCAACAACAAGTCGCCGAGACAATGATGCTCTTTTGTAGCTAAAACAACAACTTTTTTCCGTCTCGGAGCCAATAGTTTAATCCATGCGCCTTCAGGTACAACACCCGCGAGCTCACTTTTTACTTCATCGCTATTCACAACACCTTCAAACTCAGTTCGCATATAAAATACGGAATTATCCTCATCCACAAACTCGCCATTGCGTACAATATTTAGCCCCGATCTATATAGCACACCTGTTATTTGGTGCACCAAGCCTTTCTTGTCACAGCAACCAATTAATAAAACATTTCGGTTTGGTGTTTTAGTAGCCAACAGCCTGTCCCTCCTTTCGCGATTCAGATCCAGCACAGTAACCATCTTCAAGTCGATAGACAATCTGTGCACCACCAAACAACGGTTGTTTTGGGAGTCGCCTTAATTTGTGTCCCCTACTTTCAAGTTCATCTAGTACCGAAACTGGAAAACTATCTTCTACTGCAACTTCCATTCCCCCCATGACCTGCCATCTCGGCGCATCGATGGCAGTTTGAGGGTTTTGCCCAAATAAAATCACACGAAGAGTTATTTGTAGATGTCCCTGAGCCTGCATAGGTCCTCCCATAACTCCATAGCTCATCAAAGGCGATCTCTCTCTCATTAAAAATGCTGGAATTATTGTATGAAATGGTCGCTTACTAGGTCCAACAACATTAGGATGCCCATCGATAAGCGAAAATCCAGCGCCTCTATTTTGTAAGCTAATACCCGTACCGGGAATCACAACCCCAGAGCCAAAACCCATATAATTCGATTGAATAAATGATACCATCATACCTCGCTCATCCGCCGTAGTTAAATAAACAGTTTCGCTTGATTTGGGCACTCCGTACGAAACCTCAGATGCCCGATCTAAACGAATGAGACTTGCACGCAAAGCAAGATAATCATCAGCCAACAAATCTTCATGACTAACTTCCATATAGTCGATGTCAGCAACATACCTATAGGCATCAGCTAACGCTAATTTCATAGCCTCGATTTGAACATGAAGAAAGTCTGTCGAATCTACGGAAAATCCATCAATTGGAACATGACGTAGTATTCCAATTGCGATCAAACAAGCTAATCCTTGACCATTTGGAGGAATTTCATGGATAGAATATCCTTCATAGTCTACAGAAACGGTACCAACCCATTCGGACTTATGATTAACTAAATCATCCATCGAGAAACCGGCCCCGAACCTTTCAGCATCAGTAATAATCTTTTCTGCCAATCGGCCACGATAAAAGGCATCACCATCGGTTTCAGCTATCGTCTGTAAAGTTCGCGCCTGTTGTTTACAAACGAAATATTCCCCTGGCAAAGGTGCTCTTCCATTGGGAAGAAAAGTATTAGAAAACTCTTTAAAATGTCCCAATGTTTTCTCAGAAGCAGACCAGGCCTGAGCCGTAACCGGCCCTACTGGGAACCCACCTTCAGCATATTTTATAGCAGTTTCAAAAAGTTTTGAAAAAGGAAGGGCGCCAAATTTTCGTGAAAGTTCTGACCAGGCCGAAACGCATCCGGGAACCGTTACAGAATCCCATCCCGTAGATGGCATTTTACTAAAGCGACCAAAATGTTCTAAAGACCAGGAATTGGGCGAACGTCCAGAGGCATTTAACCCATGCAATCGACTACCATCCCAGAGGATACAGAAAGCATCCGAACCAATGCCGTTCATTGTCGGCTCCACGACGGTCAAGGTGATCGCCGTGGCTAAAGCAGCGTCAACAGCATTTCCACCTTCATTTAACATTCGAAGACCAGCCTGAGCAGCTAATGGCTGCGATGTAGCCACAACATTACTCGCAAGAATCGGTTGCCGAGATGAAGAATATGGCAAATCCCAGGAAAACATTGTTAGACACCTCTTATTTTTTCGAGAAGGTGGAGCGTTCCAATATCGTCTGCGTCTCATAAATCGATCCCGTCCGCTTTGACCCAGGAAGAGGCATCCTAACGGGAACATCAACTAAACGAGGCTGATTTGCCGGCTGACCTCTCAGAAATGAAGATTTGTATCCATCCCAATCTATTCCCGACAACGGCCAGGAATCTCCTGCGCAATACTGAAATAACAGTAACCTTCTTTGATTCGACGATGTATTAGGTAAAGATCCATGTAAGGCCCGCACATGATGAATAGAGACGCCACCTGCTCGCAGTTCGATTTTCTTTGCATCAGAATCGTCAAAACTTTCATCAGTCACCGCACCCGCAAAGTATCCATCTAAATGGTGATCTAATATCGGACCCTTATGCGATTCAGGCACGACCAACAAGCACCCGTTTTCTTTAGTCATATCATCCAAACAAACGCCTACGGCAAGAATATCATCATTTGTATGTGGATAGAAGGCCCAATCCTGATGCCATTCAACAGCACTACCCACCTCACTAAGCTTCATATTCAACTTATTGCCGTTCGTGCGGATATCGGGGCCTATCAATTGAGCAACTATGTCTAGTATTCCGGAGTGTCTAATAATCTGGTCAAAAATAGGGTGCACGCTTATCGGACTCTTTATTCGCCTAACCTTTGGTGAATCCGGGGTATGCTCAGGCTCAAGATCAAATACCTCATCGCTAACAGTAATTTTCCTTGATTCCTCAACTAAATTATCTGTGACTGCCCGTAATTCTTGGACTTCTTCAAAAGTCAGCACGTTTTGAACCCCGGTATATCCTAACTCATTATAACTGTCGATTTCTAATTGTGTTAGCATACGAAAGTCTCCCCTTAATTGTGTGTCTCTATTCGAATTTCGTGTCTGTCATTTTTATAAGTTATCCTCAAATCATAACAAGAATACCCGTTACCTATTGAACAATAGTCAGTAGTTAATTTTTCTTACTCGCCTTATCATAAATTTGCTGGTCAAAAAAGCGGAACACATTCCAAGATCCAGGTTGTAGAATAAAAGATACGTCAGATTCAGAAGAGGCAGGTGCCTTTCCTTCTTTACTTTTAACATTAAAAGGTTGTTGTAATGAATTGCAGCTCTTTAAATTATCACTTTTTAAAAATGTATGATTTTGGGGGGAGTATGTCGCAAAATCCNTAAAATCGACAACCAACTCTTGAGAATTGTTTAAATCTCGGTTTACCATAAAAACGGTCAATTCTCCGACAGTATCATTAATAACCGCTACCGCTTCAATATACGGCACGGGACCAAATTCGTCGTCCTCATAAACTTGCGATCTGATTTTCATATCTAAAGCGACACCCCTCCCCCATTGACAAACATCGCGAAAAGGGTAAAAAGTGGTTTGCCGAAATACGTCTCCACCTGTTTCCGTAAAAATCGGAGCTATTACATTAACAAGCTGAGCCATACATCCGATTTTTACTCTGTCGGAATGCTTAATAAGAGAAATTAACATACATCCCACNACAAGAGCATCTTCCATAGTGTAGTTATCTTCAAGGAGAGGAGGTGCTTGTTGCCAAGGTATATTTTTATCATCCCTAGCATTTGAATGAAACCATACGTTCCATTCATCAAATGCCAGCATCATCCTTTTCTTGCTTCGTTTTCTCGCCCTAACGTAATCGCATGTAGCAACTACCTCCTCAATGAACGAATCCATTCCCAGAGACATCGCTAAAAAATGACNGGTATCCCCATCTCTGTTTCCGAAATAGGTATGTAGCGAAATAAAGTCAACCTGATCATAGGCATGTTCGAGAACAGTAGATTCCCATTCTGGAAATGATACCATATCNCGATTAGAGGATCCGCATAACACTAATTCAATTTCGGGATCTACCAAACGCATCGCTTTGGCGGTCTCTTGCGCCAATCGTCCATATTCATGCGCAGTTTTGTGGCCGATTTGCCAAGGACCATCCATTTCGTTTCCTAAACACCAAACCTTAACAGCGTGTGGTTCGACGGCCCCATTAGACCGACGCATTTCCGAATAATGAGTTCCTGAGGGATAATTACAATATTCCACAAGATTACGAGCAGCTTCAATTCCCTGAGTACCCAAATTAACTGCAATCATCGGCTCAATATTTACTNCACGGCACCAAGAGATAAATTCATCGGTTCCAAAGGAGTTCGGTTCAAGGCTCCGCCAGGCTAAATCTAACCTTCTTGGCCTTTGGTTCCGAGGACCGACTCCATCTTCCCAATTGTAACCCGATACAAAATTACCTCCAGGATACCTCACAATTGGCGTACCGAGTTCACGTATTAAGCCAATAACATCCTTACGAAAACCATTTTCATCGGCTTTTGGATGGCCAGGTTCATATACGCCACCGTAAATAGCTCGGCCCAAGTGTTCCAAAAATGCACCATAAAGTTTAGGGTCTACTACGCCTATCTCAAGTTCTCGTGCGAGCGTGCCCTTTGCTACTCTGTCTTTAGCCATTCTTAATTTTTATCCATCTTGATTGNGTGAAATTGTTGGAAATACTTCATAAAGCTCGGCTCCCCAAGCTATCAATTCTTCGTCCGCGCCAAATCGGGCAGTACACTGGATACCAGCCGGCAAACCGTTTGAAAACGTAGCCACTGGTATATTAAGTGCTGGAACTCCAAGATATGACCATGGAAGGTTCATACATGGATCCCCAGTNTTTCTTAATCCAAGAGGAGCAGGGCCGACAGCCGATGGGCTAAGCCATATTTCAATCCGGTGTTCGTCCATAAAAGATTCGTAATTATTATACCGTCTTAAACGCTCTTCTCGAATCAATTTGACCTCCGACGGTTTTATAGCCATCCCCTCTTCAATAATTGCTGCGGTCATGGGTCTATAAGAAAGCTTGTAAGACTGATACCAATCCGAATGAACCCGTGCTATTTCATATGCAATCAAAGTCCTATGATTAGAATTGATAGTAGCAATATCCNAGAAAACATCTATTTCACNAACNGAAAAACCCGCACTTTTTATTATATCGATCTGAGAATTAAAAAGATCTCGACCTTCCTCAGAACACTGCTGAAAAAACTTGCCGCTCGGTATTCCTATTCTAACATTTTTTTTTATGTCTTTTGTTTTCTGTACATCTCGCCAATCACTGCACACGACCGCGGCCACATCACGAACGCTTTTGACGCTCCGCGAAAAGAAACCAATTGCATCCACCGACGGAGAAAAGTATATCAGTCCTGACGTATCCACGCGACCAAAAGAGGGCTTAAAACCCACAACCCCACAGTATGCAGCAGGCCGGATAATCGATCCAACTGTCTGAGTTCCTACAGCAAAATCGCATAACCCGGCAGCTACAGCTGCAGCAGACCCACTACTCGATCCCCCGGGAGTATGATTCAAGTTCCATGGATTGCGTGTATTACTCGGTTCAAAATAGGCAAATTCAGTCGTCGCAGTCTTACCAAACATTATCGCNCCCGCCTCTTCAAGCATTCTGACGCATTTCCCTTGCTCACCATTCAATATATCTACTGGCACATTCGACCNCGCAGCAGTAGGTAGTCCATCATAATGAAAGATATCTTTTAAACCGAAAAATTNGCCNAGAAGCGGTAGACTAGTATTNGAGTGGTTCGCTGATTTTCGATTTATCACCGAAGCTAAACGAGTCCCTCGTCCAGGCTCGTCCAAAAACGAGAATAACTCCCNGTCTAACTGTTCTACNCGTTCGAGAAGCTTCGTGATTTTTTCCACTATTTACCATTATTTTCAGAAAAACGCGGATAGAGGAGTTGAGCTCTGTGGGATAGAGTATCAATCCCCTCCAACTCAGATAAAATTGCTTCGTAACGTTGTTCAGACCACCGTAAACCCGCTCGTCTGAAAATGGATACCCACTCATCAAGGGGAAGCCCGTTATTTNCATTCTTGGTATATCTCAAATGGTGTGTTTCTTTTTCGACGAACCAGTCCAAAGCAGACCGTAATAGATTACCAGAGCTACCCGACCANAAATCTAAGCCTAATTTTCGAGCAAGATCAGCCATATCAAACAAGGCTAAAAGATTATTTGCNGCAGTATGAATCCCATCGGGTTTCTTGAGTTCGAGATGATGGGAACCTGAGNCGTCAATCTGTTCCAAGGCTCTATCAAAACATCGAATTGCAGCCTCTCTAGCAATATCCATCTGACCAGTAAACAAGGACATTGAGGCCACTTGGATATCGTACCAAGTACCATTCTGGTCTCTTTCCATACGCTGATGGTTACCTGTTGGACTCTCTATTAACCATTCTGTGTACAAACCAAACCACTCTCTTAACTTCTTATAATCGTCTGAATTCCAATGAAGAGAATTAACCAACAANCCAACGTGGTCAGGAATCCAACTTAAAGAATTAGCGTCCATAATTCCATTGAGACTTCCCAATTTAATACCAGGAATAAACCCAGCGTAATTAAGATTCGGATTCATTTTATTCTGACGATCAAAAAACCAAGTCCGTAGCAATAATGCTGCACGTGCGGAATATTCCTCATAATCGGTGAAATAATAACCCAGACACAAGGCTTCCACAGATGAAGTAAAAGCCGCTAATTGTGGACGATCGTATAACTCAGTCTCTGGGTTTCGCTTGTCACCATTGAACATATAAGGTAAACCGTCAGGATTTTTTTCATCAGGCCACCAATATGGATNCAGACTCACGTAGTCATTTTTATTTTTGCTTGGCGACAACATTTGCTTGCCCGTCACAGAAAATGGACCAGTAGTAATTGCTGCGTTTGCCATTTCTAACACCGACCGATCTGCTTCTTCGAATTCAATTGCCCCCTCAAATACATGTGAACGAACCTCAATCAACTCTGAAGGATCTAAATGAAACAAAATCAAGCGCTCTTCATTTACAGTTGGAAATAACTTATCTTCTTCAATATTCAAAATGGCGTTTCCTTTACACTTATCCCTGACACTTGAACCATAACCGAGCATTTAAAAAAAAGAGTGGGAGAGATTAATTCAAATTACAATTCTCTTTTCATTGCAAAATTATATTTTTTTACACAAATTAATCTATTAGCAACAATAACAACAAATTTAAGGTGCTATTTTTTGTTTAGAGTAACANTGCTGTCTCTTTTCCTNTTTTCNATATGGTTGCTGTGGTCTGGATACTATAATCCACTATTACTATCCNTTGGTGTGTTGTCATGTGGATTATCAGTTCTGATCGCCAATCGAATGAAATTATCAGACGAGGAAGGATTCCCCNTCGAAATCTTTTTTCGCCTACTNGCCTATCTCCCTTGGTTACTGGGTGAACTTTATAAATCGGGTTTAGAAGTCTCTCGATTAGTGCTGAATCCCAAAATAAAAATAGCTCCAAGAATAGTAAAAGTTAGGCCAAGTCAAAGAACATCGCTCGGTCTAATGATCTATGCCAATTCTATAACTCTCACGCCAGGAACTGTAACCATCAGCGTGTCAAAAGACCAAATTGAAGTTCATACGCTAACCGACAATGCAGAAAAAGATTTAAACAGCGCTATTATGGACAACAGAGTGGAAGCGATAGAGGAGAATGTATAGTGTTTACTGTGGCTGTAGTTAGCATCTTAATTACGATGGCCTTGGCTCTAGCTCGAGGATTATTAGGACCAACTAATTTTGATCGTATATTAGCGGCGAATATGTTCGGGACAAAGACAGTGCTTTTTATTGCTGCTTTGGGATTCCTTACCGGCAGACCCGANTTTTTAGACTTAGCTATTGTATATGCACTAATAAATTTCATTGGAACTATTGTAGTATTGAAGTACGTAACACAAATCCAAACAACGGAACAACTTTGATGGACAGTTTACTTTTCTACCTGAGTTGGATCTTCNTAATTAAGGGGTCCTTATTTTCATGCATAGGAGGCATTGGACTTTTACGCTTCCCAGATTTTTATTCGCGTCAACACTCAGCAGGAATAACCGACACTCTAGGGGCAGGGTTTTTGTTATTGGGACTAATGATTCAGGGGGGATTAACTTTGGTTACCGTAAAACTTTTGATGGTGCTGATTCTCATTCTAATATCAAGCCCGGTGGCTACTCATGCTATTGCCCAAGCAGCTAGAAAACATGGCCTCCAACCGCGTCTAACATCGACCAAACCCGATTAACAATGATAATTCTCATAAACGTTACTCTTTTAACCTTTTTGCTCCTGGTTGCAATTGGAATTACCAGATCGAAAGACCTGTTTACGGTCGCCGTTTTAGCAGGTATTTATAGCCTATTAATGGCGTGTGTTTTCACTCTTTTAGATGCTGTCGATGTTGCTTTTACGGAAGCCTCGGTCGGAGCTGGTGTATCTACTGTTTTGATTCTATCAACATTAGCACTTACATCTCAAACTGAAACCAAAAGGCATTTCAATCGTCTCACATCTTTAATATTAACCGTAGCAACGGGAGCTGTCCTCATTTACGGGACAGTTGATACTCCTCCTTTCGGCAAAGCAGATAATCCAGTTCATTCGCATGTCTCTTCNCACTATATAGAGCAAAGCCCATCGGAGATAGGTATACCCAATATGGTGACTTCCGTGTTGGCGAGTTATAGAGGTTACGATACATTGGGCGAAACTGCGGTCATTTTTACCGCCTGTATGGCCGTTATACTGCTTTTAAAGCAACGACAAGAAAAAGATTCGTCTGTTAATCAAATAGGCATAAAAACGAATATGGACGACTACATTATCCTTCGAATCATATCCAAANTTTTCATCCCNGTAATAATTCTNTTTGCTCTATATGTGCAGTTTCACGGTGACTTCGGTCCTGGTGGAGGTTTTCAAGCTGGAGTAATATTTGCGTCCGCTTTCGTACTATACGGACTCGTTTTTGGTAATACCAAGGCTCGTAAAATCATTCCTCACCGGATGCTTATCTGTTTAGTTGCCGGAGGCCTTTTACTTTACGCTGGAACGGGCATCATGGCCACCTTAGGAGGGGGAAATTTTCTCCAGTACCGAAATCTTGCAAAAGATCCGCTTTTAGGTGAACATATCGGTATTCTGGTTATTGAATTAGGCGTAGGGATCACCGTAGCCGCCGCTATGATTTCTATGTTTTTCTGCTTTACAGATAGAAAGAAAACATGACTGATATTGCAGAGCACTACAACTACTGGATCTCCGTGATTNTGATGATGATTGGTTTGTATAATGTGATGGCCAGTAGTAATCTCGTAAAAAAGCTAATTGGGTTAGGAATATTTCAATCCGCGGTTTTTCTCATGTATATTAGCATGGGAAAAATTTTAGGGGGGACTGCGCCGATAGCAAATAATAACATACAAACATTCTCCAATCCACTGCCACACGTACTTATACTCACAGCAATAGTAGTNGGAATTGCAACAACTGCGGTAGGCTTGGCCATTGCAATACGGATAAAAGAAGCATATGGATCGATTGAGGAGCACGAACTAATCGATACTGATCAGGTGAACATATGATAGACCACCTGCCAATTTTTCCAATAATAATTCCGCTTATCGCAGCACCGTTGNNTGCACTATTTAGACATAGCCTGATTCCATGGTCGATCTTAATTATTACTACNTGGTCATCGTTCGCTTCTTCGTTGNTNTTGCTTTACAACATTAGTTCACATTCAACAATNATCTATCGGATGGGTGGCTGGGTTGCACCGATAGGAATCGAATACCGAGTAGACCTTCTTAATGCGTTCATAATGGTGCTCGTTAGCGGCATAGCAGCAATAGTAGCCGTTTATGCTCGTCAAAGTGTGGAACAAGAAATAGATCGAGGTCGGCAACACATTTACTATTCAGCTTTTCTACTCTGCCTAACGGGGCTTTTAGGTATTTCCGTCACTGGCGATGCCTTCAACGTCTATGTATTTCTTGAAATTTCTTCGTTAGCATCTTATGCCATCGTGAGTGTAGGCCGTGATTCGAGAGCACTCAAAGCTGCCTTCTCATATCTAATAATGGGAACAATTGGAGCAACCTTTATACTTATAGCAATAGGCATGATGTATATGATGACCGGAACACTTAACATGGCCGACCTCGCTGAAAGACTTCCGGATGTTAAAAACACTCGAACTATTCAAACAGCATTTGCATTTTTATCAGTTGGACTGACCTTAAAAATAGCTCTTTTCCCAATGCATTCTTGGTTGCCCAATGTTTACGCTTACGCGCCTTCAGTTACCACCATTTTCCTTTCGGCAACTTCAACAAAGGTCTCCCTTTACATTTTTNTACGTTTTTTTTANGGGATATATGGCGCAGACTACGCATTCAGNAGATTAAACATCAACGACCTACTCCTACCCATGGGTGTAGTAGGAATATTCGTAGCAACTATTGTGGCCATATTCCAAACGGACTTAAAACGATTATTAGCCTATTCGAGTATTGCCCAGATAGGATATATTATTGTCGGCCTAAGTACGGCAACCGTCAGTGGNCTCACAGCTGGCATAACCCACATTTTCAACCACGGAATCATTAAAGCAGCCCTTTTTATGGCCGTTGGTATCATTGTCCTTCGTATGAAAACATCTGATCTCCGAGACTTATCTGGGNTAGGAAAAAGGATGCCTTTTACATCGGCAGGATTTGTTATCGGCGGACTCGGAATTGTTGGTGTTCCTCTTACCGCTGGATTCATAAGTAAATGGTATCTCCTCTTAGCAACTTTCGAGCAAGGTTGGGAAATAACAGCAATCCTGTTGCTTGTTTCGTCTTTACTGTCGGTAGCCTATATCTGGCGTTTTGTAGAAGTTGCNTATTTCGAGCCTGTGCCGGATGATGCACCCAAAATACAGGAAGGCCCACTATCAATGCATTTCAGCATGTGGCTGCTACTGGGATTGGTCATATATTTCGGATTACAAACTCAATTTTCAGCAGTTATCGCCCAGCAAGCCGCTCTACAGATATTAGGGGGGGGGTCATGAGCCATAGCCTGCTTATTGTTATAGGAATAACTCTCCCCGGTATTGGTGCCGCCGTCTTAGCTCTCTTGGGTAGGTGGCCCAATTTGCGGGACAGCGTGGCCTTAATTATAGCNATACTGACTTTTGCCACAATTTACCAACTTTACATTCCAGTAGAAACAGGAATCAGACCTGCATTACACATTCTTGATTTAACATCTGATCTAAATTTGTCATTCCACTTAGAGCCTTTAGGAATGCTATTTGCCCTGGTCGCCTCTAGCCTTTGGATTCTCACATTACTTTATGCCATCGGATATATGCGCAATCACCACGAGGAAAACCAAACTCGCTTTTTTTCGTTTTTTTCTCTTGCTATAGCCGCTGCGCTCGGTGCCGCCTTTTCCGGGAACATGCTGACACTATTCTTCTTTTATGAACTGCTTACTCTGTCAACATACCCACTTGTCACTCATCACCGGACTCAAGCCGCGCTAAAGGCTGGTAGAATTTACATGGGAATCCTACTAACCACATCAATAGGATTTCTTCTTTTAGCNATTATTTTAACCTATCTTTTTTCNGGAAACCTCAACTTCGTTCCGGGTGGTATTTTGCCCAATAAGACTTCGGATCTAATGACTATCGTACTACTAATGCTGTATGCCTACGGAACAGGAAAAGCAGCACTTATCCCAATTCATGGATGGCTACCCAATGCGATGGTTGCTCCCACGCCAGTAAGTGCTTTGTTGCATGCTGTTGCAGTTGTGAAAACAGGCGTTTTTACAATTTTAAAAGTTGTGATTTATATTTTTGGCATAGATAATTTGAGGGGCATAGATTNACACATTGTTTTAACTTATTCAGCAACCTTTACCATTATTATCGCTTCTCTAATTGCTTTGCGCCAANATAATTTAAAAGCACNGTTGGCATATTCGACCGTCGGACAATTAGCATATATAATTCTTGGAGCCTCCTTAGCAAATACTGCCGGAATTATAGGTGCTAGTCTACATATAGCTATACACGCATTTGGAAAAATCACATTATTTTTCTGTGCCGGTGCTATAATGGTCAGGCTACACAAAACAGAGATAAGCGATATGCAAGGAATAGGGCGAAAAATGCCGATTACGATGACTGCATTTCTCATCGCGTCCCTAAGCATTATAGGCCTACCTCCCCTAGGGGGCACGTGGAGTAAGTGGTATTTATTGTCTGGAACTCTTGAGGCAGGGTTTACATTCGCGACAATCGCACTTCTAATCAGTTCACTACTCAATATAGCCTATTTACTTCCAATTCCAATCAGAGCCTTCTTTTATTCAGACAAAAATCAAAATACCCAAATTTCAGAGGCGCCTCTGGCTTGTGTTTTACCTTTAGTAATAACNGCTACGATTAGTATTGGCCTNTTTATCTATCCGGATCCGTTTTTATCACTTTGCATTCAACTAATTGAGTAGATAAATGAAGAATTCTGACGAAAAAAAATATTTCTTAGATAATCAGGATAATGTGAAGAAACTCATAAAATTATTTTTTATGTCGTGCATTGTTTTAATAGCTATAGACTTATTCTTTCATCGACATTTAAGCTTTTCCAATAACTCATTTTCATTCGAGGGTTACTTTGGATTTTACGCTATTTACGGTTTTGTTGCGTGTGTTTTATTAGTGATCGTAGCCAAAGANTTAAGGAAGTTACTAATGCGCNAAGAGGACTATTATGATGCCTGANATTCANCCCGCTTTNCCGCTAATCTTAGGTGGAATTGCGCTACCGTTAATACCTCTATCGTTGCGCCGAATACTTTTACCGATCATTCCGCTCATTGGACTGTGGAATATTTACATGATGCCGCAGAGTTATCATGAAACATTAACTCTTGCTGGATTTGAACTTAATATTGTGCGTACTGACAAANTGAGTCTACTATTCGGATATCTCTTCCATATAGCCGGATTTTTAGCCGCAATTTATTCGGTTCACCTAAAAGATCGTCTCCAACCCAGCACAGGATTACTATACGCGGGATCAGCAGTGGGCGCTGTTTTCGCCGGAGACCTCTTGACCCTATTCATTTTTTGGGAACTTTTAGCAATAACATCAGTTTTCCAAATCTGGGCCAGTAAAACTCCCAAAGCTACTGCTAGCGGCATGCGTTATCTTCTGATGCACATTTCATCCGGCTTACTACTGCTGATAGGTACAATTCTTTACTATAACTCCAACAACACNTTGACCTTCANCCACTTAGGACTTGGCAGTTTATCTACACAACTGATTTTTCTTGGAATAGGCATAAAATGCGCATTCCCTCTTTTCCACACGTGGCTGGTAGATTCCTATCCAGAAGCAACTCCTACGGGTACTGTCTTCTTGAGCTCTTTCACCACAAAAACTGCTGTGTATGCCTTAGCTCGCGGATACGCAGGCATCGAGGAACTTATCTGGATCGGTTCAGCAATGGCAATGTTTCCAATTTTTTATGCTGTAATAGAAAATGACTTACGTCGAGTACTTGGCTACAGTATGATCAACCAGATCGGCTTTATGGTCGTAGGTATTGGCTTGGGCGAAGGAATGGGAGTTAATGGGGCGGTAGCTCACGCATTCAATGATGTGATTTTCAAGGGCTTGCTTTTCATGTCCATGGGTGCTGTTCTCCTCAGAACAGGTAGAATGAATGGTTCAGATCTAGGAGGTCTATACAAGTCAATGCCTTGGACATGCGGTTTTTGCATAGTAGGAGCATCATCCATTTCCGCGTTCCCACTCTTCAGTGGGTTTATTAGNAAATCAATGGTCATGCAGGCTGCTGCCGATCAAAACTATCTATACGTATGGTTGATGTTACTTTTTGCTTCGGCCGGAGTTTTCCATCACGCAGGAATCAAAATTCCGTTTTTTGCATTTTTTGGACATGATCAAGGTTTGCGCTGCAAGGAAGCTCCCAAAAATATGTTAATAGCTATGGGACTTGGTGCTACACTATGTATCGGAATTGGGTCTTTCCCACAGTATTTATATTCGCTTTTACCATATCCGGTCAANTACGAACCCTTTACAGCCACACATGTAATACTACAACTTCAATTATTGTTTTTTTCGGCTCTTGCCTTCGCTGTCCTACAACTCACCCGTATATATCCTCCCGAATTGCCATCCACAAATATCGATTCAGACTGGATATTTAGAAAGCTACTTCCAAAATGTAGCCGAATTTGCACGAAGCTGTGGATGAGGTTAAAAACTATTTTTAGCCAAGTTTTTTGCAAAATGTTTATAAATATGGTTTTAAAAACCGTAAAATCTCACCATGGTAAAGATGGGTTGTTTTCGAAAAGTTGGTCCATTAGCAGTAATTCAACAATAGTAATTGGCTTATTGATTTTCTACCTTATTTATTTCTTATAGCGTTAACAGACTAACCGGTAGTCCTCATACCAGCAGCAATACTCTGTATACTTTGCCTTAATAGAGTCTGATACATATCTGTTTGATTAGCCTCCGTACTAGAAGAGGAAATCCTATGTAACAAGTCTACCTGTACAAGGTTAAGAGGATCTACGTAGGGATCACGTTCATCAATCGAGCGCTTTAACCAAGAAATACCTTCCAACAACTCGCCACGCTGAGTTAATTTAAGAACAGCNTCGCAGGTTTGCTCANATTCTCTACGAAGTTTATCAGAGATTATCTGTCCAACTTCAGTGTCGCTTACAAGTGATTCGTAACGCTGGGCTATTGACAAATCTGCCTTAGCCAACGCTAGCTCGGCATTATCGACCGTACCCCGAAAAAAACTCCAGTTCTGGTACAAATAACGCAGCAAACTCCAATCGGGATCATTATCAGAAGCATATTTCGTCAACGCACTACCCATACCATACCACGCAGGCATCAGAACCCTACTCTGCGTCCATGCAAAGACCCACGGGATAGCACGCAAACCTTCTAACTTTGCAGGTCCTGAAGATCTACGCGCAGGCCTTGAACCAATAGGAAGATCTTCGATTATTTTTATTGGTGTTACGTTACGGAAATAATCAACAAACCCCTTTGTCTCAACTAAGTCTCTGTACGTATTAAAGGCTGTTTGACTTAAGTCCTCCATAGTTTCCAACCATGAAGCATCGAGATCTATTTTACTTTTACCACCCAAAAGAAACGTCGCTGACGTTATTTGCTCTAAGTGACGAAACGCGATGCTTGGATCGTCGTAACGAGCAGCTAATACCTCCCCTTGTTCCGTCATTCTAATACTACCACTAACCGTATGAGGTGGTAAAGACATAATACTCCGAGCCGCAGGACCTCCACCCCGGCCTAACGATCCACCGCGGCCATGAAAAAATACGATCTTGGTTCCGCATGCCTCCCCAATAGCATGTAAATTGGTTTGGGCTTTGTAAAGCGCCCAACATGCAGTTAAATATCCGCCATCTTTAGTGCTGTCTGAATATCCAACCATAACTCTTTGGATTCCCCCTAGAGATCGGACTAAGTTTGAATATGGCGCTGAATTCAACATGACATCTAATATTGCTCCGCCCCTCTCAAGGTCATCTATTGTTTCAAATAGGGGTATTACTCCTGCTGAACCAACTCCAAGTATTTTTGAGTCAAATTTCGAAGCTGTCCAATGGAGTAACCAGAGTACTTCCAACACATCACTTGCTTCGTGAGTCATACTAATAACATGACCGCCTAAGACTTCGGATCCATGTGAGTTTGCTGTCTTAGTCAGAAGTCCAAATAGATCTACAGTTTCGCGAGTTAGGTCTGTCAGATTTGTCTCATCAATTACAGGGAAAGAAGCGAGATTATTGATAAGGATGGCCTGTTTATCAGACTCCGTTAAATCAGAATAATGGTTACAAATGCCCGACAACTTCAATAATTCGGCTACAACATCTCCGTACACCCCCGATTCCTGTCTTACATCCAAGCGTGCCATATGAAAACCAAATACTCTTATCCTACAAACCCAATCACTTATAGTTGAGATTGCTAGTGCACTAGCGTTATTAAGCCGAAGACTTTCAAGCATATACTCAATGTCGCGACAAAAATCAGATGCAGAATTGTAGGCACCCTCTATCCCTTCTGAGCACAGCGACATATCAAGCGTCTTCTCTAGTCTCCAAAGTATTATACGGAGAAATCGTCGGTAGACTTCATATTTGGAGATGCGTTCGAGTAACGGTTCCACCTCGGGCCACAAAGCCAAGGCCTCTTTCAAAGCGGAGTACATCTGCTCACTGACATCTACCCATTGAGTCGACACGCTAAGATGTTTGTAAGCAATCTTAGATTCTTGAATATGTGCCTCTATCGCCGATCTTCGTAAAGTCGCGATTGTTTCCGCGGTCACGCTTGATGTAACAAAAGGGTTTCCATCTCTATCCCCTCCAATCCAACTTCCAAAATGCAAAAACCTTGGCATTAGAAAGGTTTCTCTTGGATAAAACTTTTCTAATGCACCTTCCAGCTCTGTATAAAGACGAGGAACAACATTCCAAAGNGTACTTAAAACAAATCGTGACCTAGAAACCTCTTCGGAAACAGTTGGCCTTTCAGGTCGGTGAGAGTCCGTCTGCCATATCGATGTTAGTTCACCCAAAACTTGTTGGTCAATCTTTATTTTTTCTCTGGGCAGNAGGTCAATCTTAGTAAGCTGATCTAGAGAGTCTTGAAGATCACGCATGCTACTCCGAAGAGTACGGCGTTTTGCTTCAGTGGGATGGGCTGTAAAAACAGGTTCGATATCTAGTTGGTCAAGAAAACGCTGAACCTGACCGGCNCTAAGACCTTGTTCACTGAGGGATTTCACAGCAGCGCCAATTGATTCCAAACGTGGCTCATCNCCNATACGAGCTTCTCGGTCGCGAAGTACGCGAANTCTGTGCCTATCCTCAACCATATTTATCAAGTCAAAAAGAATACCAATAGCTCGCAACACTACACCAGCCTGATCTACATCGAGACTTTTGATAAGCTCATCCAACTCATCGTTTGCTCTTTTATCACCACGTCGTCGAGCCCGTGCTAGTACAATAACGTGCTCAACTAACTCCGTCTTGGATGCGCCCACTTGAGCCTGTAACACAGTGAATAAATCACGTGTTAGGCGTCTTACTTCCTGAACAAGCTCATGTGGACTAGCTGACATCTATTTTTTTATCCTTGAAAATTGTCTGTGATTTCATGTGTAAAGACTCTTGAATCTGTCTTACAATCTCTACTGGTGGCATTTTTATATCCGCTTTTATCGCATCCCGCGGGGGCTCAAGCGTTTGAAATTGGCTCTCAAGAAGACTAATTGGCATATAATGACCCACGCGCTTCTCTAATCGTTGCGAGATTAATTCTTTACTCCCTACGAGATGAACAATCGATACCTCTTTACGGCTTTTCAACAGACACTGTCGNTAAACCTCTTTCAAAGCAGAGCAAGCTAATACAACGCCGGATTCTTGTTTNATCCANTTNCCTATACAATCGGATAGTTCCTGAAGCCATGGCCAACGATCCTCATCGTTCAACGCCACCCCACGTGCCATTTTATCCACATTAGCTTTAGGATGGAAATCATCCGCATCATAATACGACCAAGCCATTGTTTCGGACAACATTTTTCCTATCGTTGTCTTTCCGCACCCCGTTACCCCCATGATCACTATAACTTTACAATCTACACCAGACATTAATTAACCTTAGAAGTTCATTGGAATGTTTATTTCTTCAGTTCCACCTTTCAAAATTTTTTCAATCAAGACTGTTAAATGAAAAAACTTCTTCCCATTTTCCCGATTCACTCGAAGAATAACAGGCTTCCATTATTGCAACCGAATCAGCAGAATTAATTAAATCATCTTCCAGTTCCCCCACTCCCAACTCACCGTTAATGGCAGCGACCAAACGATCNATACGAGTCGGGCGAGGATCTCGAGATTCCACGGCTATTGTTTCTTTACCAGGTGAGGCAATAACATAACCTTGATCTGGATGATTAAACAAAGTCCCTTCACTGCCTGTTATTTCCAGTCCACCCACACCTCCCGTTTGCACCCAAGATCCTTCAACCGTAGCTAAAACACCATTATCGAAACGAAAAAGTGCTACACCATTATCGTCCACATCGCCATAAATCCCGGACGAATTACCAATNACAGCCGAAACGGAGCTTACAGGTCCCAAAAATGACCGCAACAAGTGTACAGCATGCGCTCCCATATCCATAAACGCTCCACCACCCGCGAGAGCCGGATTGCTAAACCAAGCAAGATCCTCAGAATCAAACCAATGTCCATACGCTGCATGATGAGCGTTCCGAAACTTAGCATGGGTAATCTTACCAAGTTTNCCATCATCTATAATGGCCTTGACTCCTTGCATAACACCATCAAAAGGCTGAAAATATCCCATATGTAGAGTTGACTTGTGTTTCTGCACTAATTCTAAGGCCTCTTCAGCATCTGACCGCGAAGTCGTAAAAGGCTTTTCGCAGAAAATAGCTTTGCCCGTTGGAATNGAAGCTCGCAAAAGAGGCAAATGACGCGTGTTTTCTGCACATATTATAAACGCATCCAAGTTTTTGTCAGCCACAGCTTTATCTAGATCATTTTGATAATCAGCAGCGTATTCAGTCGCATACCGTTTCCCCCTATCAGGCATATCGTCCCAAACCAACGATAATTCACAATCGTCCCGCTTGGAAATATCCTCCAAGAAACCGCGAGTATGTATGTGTGCTGCAGAAAGTAAGCCTATTTTAATCAAGAAATGTCTCCCTTTTTTTAGTCCTTTGAACAAGCCTGTAAATATAGTCCTCGACTATATTAATGTCCATGTTCCGAAGAAAAATTTACTACTATCCTCTACGTTCTCAAATANCAAATTCAGACCTTTTTTCATAAAAAAATGTTATATATTACGCAAAATCCTCGGCACTTTGTTTCGGTTCAAAACCTAGCTGATTCGCTGAATTATCCATATCTACCCAGCACCATTTATTTTTCGACATACCGTAATAAATTCCAAAAAGAAGACCAGGATCTGCCTCAATACAACAACGTGTTAATTCTGCTATATCATACTGGCTACACCAAATATCACTCCTCCCACCACGTGGTTGATCCTCACCCGTTACCCATCCGATTCGGATACAGAGACTCGACATCCCGTGACTGTGACCATATACCTGAGCAAGAGATTCAGTCCATACCTTACTCGCTGCGTATAAATTACGAGGTTGGCCTATAGTCTCGGATGAAACCACTGGAATATTTTCGGGAACGTCTTCGTAACGCTTCTCTGCGATAGCGCG
>NZPK01000156.1 GCA_002693325.1 Gemmatimonadota bacterium
ATTTCTAGGCATTCCAACAGAGTTGGGGTAATACGTCCTTGTTTAATGTGTTGTGGTTCATCTTTAATACCAGGTTCTCCTCTCCAACCGATTAATAGAAGCATGGGTATGCTGTAAACCTCAGGATCAGCAAGAGAAGTCAGAGGGTTTATGGCATTCCCTAGGCCGGAGTTTTGCATGTAAATCAATGGGGTTTTGTTAGTGGCGATATGGTATCCGATCCCAAAACTTACTGCGGTACCTTCATTGACGGTAATCAAATGATTATCAGGATCAACTTCGTTTAGTAGCGCTTGATTCAATTCTTTTAGCAAAGAATCAGGAACTCCGGCAAAAAAGGAAATATTATTCTCATTGAAAATATTAAGAACAGCTATGGGATCTAGCATGGTCCTACTCCTTTTATGAAGTTACTTGCAGGTCTTAGACTCTATATCTCTCCAGTAAGTCCATATTCAGGGAGTATCCCAATCCTGGAGTAGTGGGNACAGTNACTAAGCCGTCTTTATCAGGTTTCATGAGTGGTTGGAATATCTCCGCTCTAAGAGGGTCGACTTCCACTGGATAATATTCTAAGACAGAGTGGTTTTCCATACCTGCTGCTAAATGTATTTGTATTTCCTGACATCCGTGCGGTGCAATTTTAGCGCCNCGTTCTTTAGCTAGATTAGATATGTCTGCTGCTACGTCATATCCTGGGCAGATAGTAGCATCCACGTTGATGAATGATGCGCCATTTTGATCCAGAAGATTTTTAAAATGGGGTACGTTATACCCGTTTTCTCCTGTTGCGATACTTACGGTTGTTTCCTTTGCTAGTTTTTCGTGCCCGTCATAATCAAATATTGGCAGCGGTTCTTCGAACCAGAAAACATTGTATTGTTCTAATGCTTTAGCAAATTTAATAGCAGTATCCACATCTAATGCGCAGTTGGCATCTACCATCAAGTCTATATCGTCTCCGATAGCTTTACGGGCAGCTTCAACTCTTTCCATATCTCCTTCAAAACCAGATACAGGATCACCAATTTTGATCTTAACTGCAGTTGCGTTCATTTCGTGAACATTATATTGAACTTCTTCTACCAATTCAGGGATTCCTTTACCTTCCTGATAGTATCCGCCAGCTATATAGGTTCGAATTCTAGGTGTGGCTCCGCCTAGTAATTGATGAATAGATTTGCCCAAAGCCTGCCCTTTGATATCCCAGCAAGCTATGTTTATTGCAGCTAGAACTTGAGTGTTAATTCCAGCAGGTCCTAGGATTTTAATGAGATCAGTACCTAAGGCTTTGACTACGCCTTCGGTATCCATAGGATCTCGTCCGATTAGAAAAGGCCGGAAGTAATCAACGTACCCCGGAAACAAGTGCTGAGGCCTGTCGGAAGCAGTGCCGCCGTTCCATCCTGTACCTATGAGTCCTTCATCGGTATAAACGGTTACTTTGTGGATTTTTGCGTTGCCGTAAAAATGAGCTCCATTCCATTGAGGTTCTCGCTCATATTCAAATAATTCGCTAGTTAAATGAGTGATTTTCATTAAAGTTATCCTATGAATAAAGTATATAAATTTCCGTTCGGTCCGGTGACCTGTTCAGGTTTCAATGTGTCTGGATTTTGATTAAGAGCTTGCTCTGCGACTCTCAAGTTGATTGCAGGGACTTGTTCTAATGCTTTGATTTCTTCCAGAGTGAAGAATCTAGCTTCACTAGTCTCTGTAGCGTCTGCTTTGGGTTCCCCACTTACGTAGTCGAGTAGAAAAACAACATACGTACTATTATCGCTGTTTGTGTCGTATCTGTTTCGGATTCCTAATACAGCTCTAACTTTCGATTCAATTCCAGCTTCTTCCTGAACTTCGCGGGTGACAGCTGTTTCAATGGTTTCATCAAACTCTACAAAGCCTCCTGGTATTTGCCAGTTGCCTCTGCCTCTTCTTGAGGCGCGCTTAACCATGAGGAGCTTTCCTTCGTGGACTACTGCCCCGCCAACTCCTAGGTTGTATTTACTGTTGTATCTCTCTGGTACTGCCATATTAAATCCTGCTCCGCATTATACTTTACCTAGCATATGGCGCAAAGCTCCTTCTAATTCAGGAAACTTGAACTTGTACCCAGAGTCTATTAGTTTTTTGTTGGACACGCTAGTACTTACAAAAATGGTTTCTTTTGCCATTTGCTTACCAAACAGAAGAATTAAAATCAGAGCTGGNACAGGAAAAAGGCAAGGCCTTCTTAATACTTTACAGATAGATTTGATAAGTCCTTTATTTGAATACATATCACTAGCTACAACATTCACTGGTCCTGAAAGATCAGTGTTGTTAATACTGTGAGTTACCACTCCAAGAACGTCTTCCATCGATATCCAAGAGATTAAGTTTTTACCATTACCGAGTTTTCCNCCCGCACCCATTTTGGCAGGGAANACAAATTTCTTAAGGGCTCCGCCTAGAGGACTTAGGACCATTCCAAAGCGTAGGTTTACTACTCTAATTCCTGCTTCTGAGACGCGTTTGGTAGCTTTTTCCCATTCATCTACGATTCTAGAACTGTATAGGTCTCCCACTGCGCTGTCTTCTTCTCTAGGATCCGCATTAGTCGTTCCATATATTCCAACTGCAGATGCACATAAAAAGACTTTAGGAGGAGTCTTCAGACTGGTAATAATTTCACTCAAAAAAGCGGTTGAATCGGTTCGGCTCTTAAGCATCTGGTTTTTTCGCTTGTTAGTCCAGCGACCTCCTGCGAGATTTACTCCTCCCAGATGAATCACAACATCAAACTTCTGATTTGAATCTATAGTTGTCGTACGGTTCTCATAATCCCAGCATTCGGTTCCTTCGCTCTTTTCTCCTTCGGATCGAAGTAATCTAGTCACCTTATGGCCTTGCGTAGTGAAGTACGGAATGAGAGCAGAGCCAATCAAACCAGAAGAGCCAGAGATCAATATATGCAGAGGTTCATTATTGTTTTTGAGCGTTTCCATATCCAAATTCAATATAGTGTGACGGTAATTGAATAAAGCGGATAATTGTTTTTTAACTATTGGAGCACCAAAAATTCTCCCTAATATACCAAGAGGTAAGGCGAATTTGAGGACATCCTTCATCTCGGATGTGTTTGCATCTAAGTCTTTGAAATTATGGGTGTGCTCCCAAGATTTAAAAGGTCCTTTTACTTGAGTGTCCCGGAAGTATTCGCCTTCAACNTATTCTGGNTGAGTCAGTCTCCATTTAATTCCGAAGAAAGGAAGTGGNGTGGGAACTCTGATGAGTACTTCCGCTCCAGCTTTTAATTCGTCAGGTTCTTCCAAAATTTGCACTGGGGCAAAAGGNGGATTAAGCCTAGCGAANGCTCCTTGAGCCGCATGCCAATTAAAGCAGGTTGCTGCTGATACTGGGACAGACGAAGTTTTAGTGTATTCGATTTGTTTTGTTGTGCTCATAATCCTCTAAAGTGTGTATTAGTTTAAGATAGCTCGTGGAACCTACTCACTATATTTTGTAGGGTTTGGTCATCTGGATAAGTATCATTGAAGAACGATAAATTCACCTCATCCAACAACCCTGAATATTTTTGATGNAATAGGTCCGCTATTTCGTCGTATTCTCCGATCACAGAAAATGCATTGACCATTTCATCTGTGACCATAGCTTGTATTTCATCCCATTTTTGCTCGGTGGATAATTTATGCAATATTGGTCCCATCTCTTCTAATCCATGGGTTTCTAGTACTGGGGCATAGGTCCGAGTAGATGAATAAAATCCTATACGCATTTTGAGGCTCGGCATCATGTCAGTTATGGCTGCTNTATTAGGGCCNGCTACAATAAAACCTCCGCCGGTTATCTTTGTCTTTGGTTTAGCGAGAGAAGTTCGCGCCTCTCCTTTTTGTACGTTAGGTATTACTACGTCTCTTACATATTCTGGAGAAGTAAGTGTATGTAGCATAAGCCCATCAGAAACCTCACCTGCAACTCTGCAGTTGTAATTATTGACTGCCGCTGTGAATATTTCTGGGTCAGGAAATTCTGACTTGCCGGGACTGAAGAACGGAGTCATCAATGAAAAGTTATAGAACTCGCCTTCGTAATTCAGTTTTTCATCAGTTTGCCAGCTGTTCCAAATAGCCCTAATACTACTTATGTATTCTTTTAGTTTTTTGCTTGGAGACTCCCATTTTGTAGAGAATCTTCTTTCTATATGGCCTTTTACTTGAGTACCCAGNCCTAACCTAAATCTNCCTTCGGATAATTCGTTGATGTCTCTAGCGAGGTATGAAGTGATCATAGGAGATCTTGGGAAAGCGATCGCAACNCNNGTTTCAAGTTTAACTTTTGAAGTCGATGTCGCTGCTAGAGAGAGAGGGATGAAAGAATCATGGGCTGTTTCATTTGAGCATACGCCATCAAATCCCATGGATTCTGCCCAAGCAGCCTCATCTCGTATACCAGCAAGNTTCGCTGTGTTTAGTCTGTAGTTTATTTTCACGTTTAGGACGCGTTAAAAATATCGTCAGTCTTTGATGACATAATGAAGTCGTTTTGGTGCAGATTGCGAATTTTATGAGTCCACCACTGTACTGTAACTCTTCCCCATTCCGTAGTAAGCAATGGATGATGACCTTCTTCTTCAGCTAATGCACCAACTTTGTTTGTGAATTCTAATGAGTCCGGAAAATTGGAAAACTTAAATACTCTATGGAGCCTTGGAATTTCATTTACTTCAATAAGTTCCCACTCTGAAATCTGAGGCAATAATTCTTTTACTTCTTCTGGTGGCACAGATGGAGAATCTCTTCTGCATGCTACGCATTTTTGTTCTGATAAGTTCATAATCTCTACCTCTTTTTTACTGAGTTAATTATATTCTTATTAAACCATTATCTCAAAGCATTTCTAGTACGTGTGCAGCGTCATCGGTATGTCCTTTAATTAATTCGCCAAAAGAGTAGAATGAACGCATACGGTTTGTCCCATTAAATTAGAGAGGTGAAAGATAATGAAAGTCTTAGCAAGTATGGAAGTTTCAAAAGGATACGAGCATTGGAAGAAATCCTTTTTGGCGCATGAAGAGGCTCGTTCTAATGCTGGAATAGCAACGATCTTTTTTGCTCGTGAAGCAGCAAATGAATCAAAAGTTCACGTTTGCATGGAGGTAGAGTCAATGGAAGTTCTTGGTGCTTTCATGAGTGACCCAGAAAATGCAAAAGTGATCGAAGAGGCTGGCGGAGTGGGAGACTCTGCAGTGATTATCCCGTTAGTCGACTAACTGCTCATCTAAGTCTTCTACTTTAGAACAAATGTTCTGTTAATCATCAAGCTAAGGCTTGAAAGGATACCTTCGGCCATTTAACAAAGTCCCTATGNAGGTACTTCTGACAAGGNATTTGTATGTGGTCAAGCAGATAATCGTGGTAAGTACTATAGAAAGTATGAATTTGATTTCTGCTGGCCATGAGAACCGAAACATGTAGAAAGTTATAAACGCTACGATCGGGAGATGTATTAAATATACCCAATAAGCTGAATCAGATATGAATCTCATGATAGNGTTGGGCTGTGTTAATTTGCTTTCTGCCAGCCCAATCAAAGCGTAAGAAAANAATATACCAGGAGCTACTTTCANGATGGTGACAGGNAGNCCCCANGTCTCCCATCTTGGATCGTNCCAACCCCAGCCNAGNGTCATTCGGGTGAATATCATTAGAATCACNAAAATAGGTATGCAGCTGAGTAAATAGTAAANCCAGTTATTCTTAAGGCTTTGAATGAGGTTTTGATTCTTAAATAGGCTGAACCCTAGACCAAAATACAGCGCTGTGGCTACTGGGTTTATTATTAGTTCAGCTCCTGACTCGATAGTCAGAATAACCATTAGAAGAATAAATACGATAGGGGATCTGCTTTGGAAGACAAACTTAGCAAAGAGTTTTGTAATCTTTGATGAAGCAGTCGAGATAAATCCTAACTTAAGCCTAGAAACGGGGACAAATAATAAACTCCCAATGGTGAATATTAAGAGGTGCCACAAAAACCAAAGGTGCCACGGTTGATTTTCGTTAGAATAGAAGAATTTCAGTTCTCCTTTCCAACCGAAGTCAAATATCCAGGGAAGAGTTAATCCTATGATTGGGGTAAATATGACGATTGGGAGACCTATTCGTAATGCTCTGTTCTTCCACCAGTATTTCCAAGACCGCCTACTAATGACTAGATGGGTAAAGAATCCAGACACAATGAAGAAGAGCGGCATCCTCCAGCTGTGGATAAAGACTTCGAGAAACCAAATAGCGTGAGAAGAATCTTTGTCCGCCGGCCAAAACCATTCCAATCCGGGCATATAAGGCAAAGCGGCATGTAAAACTATACCTAGTAGCATAGCTAGTCCACGGAGAGCATCTAGGCCATGGTATCGAATAGTATTTGTTGCTTCCAAGTACTTATATCCTGAAGTTAAACTACGCAGTATAATTATAGGAAATTAGATTTATGATGGATGTGAATAAAAATGGCGAATTCGATGAAATTGGGGGCAATTACCAATTCTTGGCGTAATCAGCTACCGACCCACGACTTGTCAGATTTAATACAGCAAGCAAGTGATGACGGAGCAAAGCATATAGAACTCCGCCAAACGTGCTTAGGTACATATGAAAATGGAGAAGGATTAGACTGGAGATTAGACCTAGAAAAAATAGGCCAATTAGTTAACAGATTTTCTAATCTAACTTTTAACTTAGCTGTAGCATCTACCTGTCTAACCACAAAAATAGATCCTAAAGGGGATTATTTTCAGGGAGCATTAGCGGGAGCAAAATTAGTGAATCCAATTAACCCGCATTTACGAACAGTGGATCCAAATGCTGCAGTTGCTGCCTGGGAATCGGCAGATGAAATAAACGAAGAATGTTTCCAACTAGTGGATCTAGTAAAAGAAGCTGCAAGCCAAGGAGTGATAATTTCGATAGAGAATTCTGGATTGACGATTGGAGCTATGCATGTCTTGGTAAATGCAGTTCGGGAAAGATTGAATGACAATGAAAAAGAATATTTGGGAATATGCCCAGATCCTACGAATCAGTTAAGGCGTCATAAAGATTCTGATCCTCTGGCAGAATTGAATGAATTAGATCTAAATATGATCAAGCTAGTTCATTACAAACAGGCTAGGAACGGGGAAGGAATCACGACAGTAGATGACGGAGATATTGATTGCTCTGAAATGATCAGGGTTTTATGCCATAAAGGATATACAGGTATTGGTATTTTAGAGATACCTTCTGATGATAACGTATTCGATAACTTTAAAGTTAGCGTAAATTATTTAGAGAAATTAGCTGCCTGAAAAATATAGGAAATGAATTACGACGATTACACAATATCGCTTCACTATGATAAGCGATTATATAAGTATGACCTTCTAGGTTCGAAAGTGCATGTACAGATGTTAGCTAAGCAAGGCATTATATCTGCTTCTGATAGCGAGACTATTCAGAAGAATCTGCAAGTTATCGAGCAAGAGATTGAGTCTGGAAAGATAGAGTGGAAATATGAATTAGAAGACATTCATATGAACATTGAATCACGTCTGACGGAACTCACGGGCGACATTGGAGCTAAGCTTCATACCGGAAGGTCTAGAAACGACCAGATAGCTTTGGATTTACGTCTTTACACTCGAGATGTAATTAAAGAGACGGTGAACAAACTAAATGCTGTTCAGAAAGCGATAG
>NZPK01000129.1 GCA_002693325.1 Gemmatimonadota bacterium
CGGCGGCCTTCCCAGTTCCTTTCCTATATGGGGAGATTATATCCCCTTTGCAATACCGAATTGGAGTACGAAGTTTCTAGTCGATATACTCTTAGATAGAATTGATTCTTCAAAGACACCTTGATTATTTTACTATGGGTTGCCACTAACCACACTCGGCATGATATTAGAAATTAATTATGATAAGGCCATACACATCAACCGACTTAGGACGTTTGAAAGAGATTACACGAATCTGTTTTGACGGAGCCTCTATCGACCGCAATATAGAAACCTTGGTAGGATCTATTGGCGGTCGGGATTGGGTTTGGCGTAAACTCAGACATATCGATGAAGATGTCCGGGGATCTCGTGCGGAGGGCGTCTTTGTCTGGGAAGAAAATAAAAACGTTGAAGGATACGTCACGACCCGCGGAGATAACCAAAGCAAGATAGGCGCAATCCCTAATATTGCCGTCGATCCAAAAAACCAAGGTTGCGGTATCGGTCGTGCTTTACTTAATCATGCTTTGGAATATCTGACTCAAATTGGTATGCAGTATGCCAAAATAGAAACACTGGCACAAAATGAAGTTGGTAAGTACCTATACCCAGATTCCGGTTTCATTGAAGTTGCGCAGCAAATTCATTACATAAAACGCTTAGAACCAAGGGACTATGAACGCTAAACAAAATGCTGGGCTAAAAGCCGCCGAATATGTAAAGGACGGAATGATTGTAGGACTTGGAACTGGGTCTACTGCAGATTTCGCAATTCGAGCACTCGGTGAGCGCGTGAATAATGGCCTCTCTATTAAAACAATTCCAACGTCAATAGCATCTGAAAAACTCGCTCGGTCCCTGGATATACCCCTAACAAACTTTGAAGATCATCCCGTTATAGATTTAACAATAGATGGAGCTGATGAGGTTGACCCACAACTAGAACTTATAAAAGGACTCGGAGGAGCCCTTCTAAGGGAAAAAATTGTTGCTGCGTGTACGATTGAACAGATAATTATTATCGATGCTTCTAAACAGGTAAATAAACTTGGGACGCGAAATCCTCTACCTATAGAGGTCGTACCATTCAGCTGGAGTCTTGTCTACAAAGAACTCACCGAACATGGCTTACAACCTAAGCTACGAAAAACCAAAACCGGACAAATATTCGATACAGATAATGGTAACTATATCATCGATTGTAATTTTCCAGTAGGCATAACTAATCCAGCGGAAACCAATAATTGGATCAACGCGTTACCGGGAGTAATCGAAAATGGGCTATTCGTTGAACTAACAGATCTGGTAATAATTGGGCACGAAGATGGTAAATGCCAGTTAATAAAACGCCAATAATAAAACAGGGACCGGTGAAGCTACTATGAATATTACCAGTAGTCATTCTCGAAGAAAATTCTTGGCCACTTTACCGGTAGCTACGGTAGCTGCCTGTGAAAACTCAGGAATCAAAAAATCTCCAGCAATACAAACACGCCGTAAAGTAAAATGGAAAATGGTTACCACTTGGCCAAAAGATTTCCCCGGGCTTGGGACTGGAGCAAATTATCTGTCTCAACTAATCAATGAAATGTCTAACGGAGAATTGGAAATAAAGGTTTTTGGAGCGGGAGAATTAGTCCCCGCATTAGGTGTATTTGATGCGGTGTCAGGTGGCACAGCTGAAATGGGTCATTCAACAGCCTACTATTGGAAGGGAAAACATGAGGCTACGCAATTTTTTTCTACAGTTCCATTTGGACTCACTGCCCAGGAAATAAATGGCTGGCTGCAGCATGGTGGCGGACAAGAACTTTGGGACGAAATATACGAACCTTTCGGAGTAAAGGCCTTACCTGCCGGCAATACTGGTGTTCAGATGGGCGGATGGTTCAATCAGGAAATAAATAAACTAGAAGACTTTTCTGGCCTAGTTATTCGAATGCCAGGTCTAGGAGGAGAAGTTCTTCGACGTTTAAACGCTACCGTTCAAACTATCCCGGGCGGTGAGATTTTCCAAGCTTTAAAAACCGGAGCAATCGATGCAACTGAATGGGTCGGTCCCTATAATGATATGGCCTTTGGCTTCCATCAAGCTGCGAAATATTATTACTGGCCTGGTTGGCATGAACCTGGAACGGTTATGGAAGCAATAATAAATCAAAATGCATGGAGGCAACTACCCAAGTATTTACAAAGTATTGTTAAGTGCGCCTGTTCAACCGTAAATGATAACATGCTTGCAGAATTTACTACTCGCAACAGCGCTGCCTTANAAANATTAGTGACTCANCATGGGGTACAACTGCGAAGGTTTTCGAATAACATTCTCGAATCTATCGGTTTAATCGCGAGANACGTTGTAGAAGAAGTCGCTCATAAAGACCCAAGCACCAAAAAGGTGTATAATTCGTTTATAGATTACAGAAAAAACTCTTTAAGTTATACTCGTATTTCGGAAGAAGCATATACCTTAGCCCGAGCACTTACATCACCCCAATGACTAGNAAGGTNGAAAGATTTCTTCGTTTCTCAGTGCCATGGTTAGTCTTTCTTATGGTATTGATCAGCTTTGTGATTGTTGTACTTCGATACCTGTTTGAACGTGGATGGGTTTGGATGCAGGAACTCGTTTTATACTTACATGCTTTCTCATTTCTATTAGCTGCGAGCCAGACTTTGGCACAAGATGAACACGTCAGAGTAGACATTTTTTACCGTAATTCCAACATTAGAAATAAAGCTATTGTGGATCTACTAGGNAGTATATTTTTACTTCTACCAGTCTGTGTTATTTTAGCNTATTTATCTATTCCTTACGTAGTGGCATCCTGGAAGGTCTTGGAAGGTTCAAAAGATGGNGGAGGTTTAGAAGCAGTATTTTTATTAAAAACTGCGATACCGTTATTCTGTATTTTCCTTGGAGCTCAAGCCATTTCGTTGATAAAAAAAAATTATAACACTTTAAGTAAAAGAACATGAACGAAATACTAGCCCTANCAATGTTTTGCTTCACTTTCGCAGTACTACTGTCGGGTTTTCCTGTAGCATTTTGTTTAGCCGGAACTGCTCTCATTTTTTCTTTAATTGGCATAATTACTGGCCATTTTGACCTTACCTATCTGTTAGCATTACCTTCGCGCATTTACGGAATAATGAGCAATCAAACCCTTATTGCAATTCCGCTATTTGTATATATGGGAGTTATGCTAGAACGCTCCAGAATAGCTGAAGAATTACTGGATACTATGTCACATCTTTTTGGGGGACTGCGAGGCGGGCTCGGAATATCGGTTTGCCTAGTAGGTGGTCTACTGGCAGCTTCAACAGGAATCGTAGGAGCAACCGTCGTAACCATGGGATTGATTTCCCTACCGGCAATGCAAAAACAAAAATATGACCCGAAGCTATCTACTGGAATAATTTGTGCGTCCGGAACTCTCGGACAAATTATTCCTCCCAGTATTGTCTTGGTAATATTAGGCGATGTAATCTCGTCTGCTCATCAACAAGCTCAAATAAGTCTTGGTAATTTTGCTCCTACCTCTGTCTCCGTAGGAGATCTATTCCTAGGAGCTTTTTTCCCGGGNTTACTTCTTATAATTAGCTATGTAATTTATATAATNATTATCGGNATTTTCCAACCANAAACNATGCCGCCAATTCCCGAGGGAAATCGTAAAAAAATAACCGACATGTCATTTCTTCTGCATTTACTTAAAGCCCTCTGCCCCCCAATTCTCCTTATTGTTGGCGTCCTGGGTTCGATATTGTTAGGAGTAGCCACCCCCACGGAGGCAGCCTCTGTTGGAGCAATTGGCGCAATGGTTTTATCCGCTCTTAAGAAAGAGTTCGGTTTGCATGTTGTAAAAAATGTTATAACTAAGACAACTGAAATAAATGCCATGGTATTTACGATCCTTATCGGGGCATCATTTTTCTCGTTGGTATTTCGTGGGTATGGTGGAGACGAAATGGTATCTAACTATTTACAAACTATGACCGGTGGGGTAGACACTTCTTTTTTCGTGGTCATGTTGGTAATATTTGGACTCGGCTTTTTCTTAGATTTTTTTGAGATTATTTTCGTTGTAGTACCTATTGTCGGTCCAGTTCTTCTCACCATGGGACTTAACCCGGTTTGGTTTGGGGTAATGATTGCGCTTAACCTTCAGACTTCATTTTTAACACCTCCTTTTGGTTTTTCATTATTTTATTTACGTGGAGTTGCACCATCATCTNTTAATACCCTTCAGATATATAAAGGTGCNATTCCATTTATAGTNATTCAATTATCCCTGCTAATATTATTATGGGCGTATCCAGGAATAGTCACATTTTTGCCTAGCCTAGCTTAGCTTGAAATAGATATAAATCTATGTTACGGATTTCGCATTTCAAAAGCACGTCACATAATCAGCATGGAAGTTAACACACACTCAAAATTGAAATTATGCCGAAAAAATCACTAAGATAAAAACACATAATGTCATTATACTGCCCTAACTGTAAAATTTATGACTTGAAGTTTACAAGTCATTATCGATGCGTAAATTGCAAAGAAGCCTACGAATATGAAGTCCCAGAAGCTCATTTCCCAATTAAAAAGATTGAATCACGAGCACTCAATCCTTGGCGTTATAGAGAAGCAATTCCTTTTGACACAGATTCTGTTTCACTTGGAGAAATTCAAACGCCTCTTGTCAAATGCAAAATATCTGGGAACGACATCTTACTTAAATGTGAGCATTACCTACCTACTGGTTCATACAAAGATCGAGGTTCCGTNACGTTAATAGCTGGACTAAAATCAAACAATATACAAGAAATCGTCGAGGATTCTTCTGGTAATGCCGGAGCATCACTTGCTGCCTATGCGGCACGAGCGGCAATTTCTTTAAAAGTCTTTTGCCCATCCTCTGCTTCTGAACAAAAAAAAATACAGATAAAGCGCTATGGAGCTGAATTAGTTACGATTGATGGTCCACGCATAAAATCCACCGAAGCACTTCTTAATCACGTAACAAAAACAGATGCTTTCTACGCTTCGCATCTTTGGAATCCAATGTTTCTATTGGGCATACAAACAATGGCCTATGAATTGGTGGAACAACTGGGATGGCGCGCACCCAAGGCAGTAATATGTCCTGTGGGATCAGGTAGTATTCTTATAGGTTTATTCGATGGATTTCTGCAACTTTTCAGGANTGGAATAATAGACAGNATACCTAAACTAATTGCCATTCAAGCTGCAAATGTATCTCCTATATTCGATGCTTGGAAGAATAAATCCAATCGAATAAACAGAACATATAATTGTAAACCTACAATTGCGGAAGGAATAGCGCTTCNCTGCCCTATTCGAGACCGGAGGATTCTCATCGCACTCAGAAAAAGTCAAGGCATGGTAATACGTGTTAGCGAAAAAGATATAAAAAATGGAATGCTCGCTTTAGGAAAAGAAGGTTTCTATATTGAACCGACTTCCGCAGTAATCTGGCGAGGGATTATCGAATATAATGCNAAAGAAAACGACATAGGAAGCAATGAACCTATTGTTGCAATAGTTTCAGGTAACGGNTTAAAGTCNCCAATTCAAACATAAAACCTGATTTACAAAACTANTTTGTACAAAAAAGAGAGCACATAACACGCCATCGGACAATTTCACGTAAGCGGTATTTTAATATAGGGATATTCATAAACCATTTAAAATGATCAGCGGGTAAGTAAAGAAAATTAGAAGGCTGTCTAATATTAATTTCAAAGTCCGTTTGCGNTCCAGCGTGNTCCAAAAAAGACCCNAAAGCAACGATTCGTGTTAATTTCTCTTCAAGTTCCAATCCATTAATTCCTATTCCAATTACACGAGGGTCATTGCCAANATATAAGCCATCATTAATATT
Source organism: Gemmatimonadota bacterium (assembly GCA_002693325.1). Lineage (GTDB taxonomy): Bacteria > Latescibacterota > UBA2968 > UBA8231 > UBA8231. The sequence continues at coordinate 5,886 of NZPK01000129.1, forward strand.
CGATCCAGGCATCAATTCGACCTCATGCATTCTCTTTACTAATGAATTAAATAAACGCANCGACCCGTTACATGGATAAAACTCAGAATGATGTAGTTTAGAGCTTTTACCATCTTGCTCTTCTAATGTTTCAATTAATTGATTCTGTGATTNAGGACACAACATCAATACCACTCTTCGAAATAATCTTTTAGAAATCAAAACTACGCGAGAATAGTTTTCGGCTATTAATTCGCGAGATTCCCTGCNACCCAAAACCGCATCTATNTCACCAATTATATCGCCTGATTGAACCTTATACTGTAATCCATTTTTATCTATTTTGCACCGCCCACACCCGGTTAGCCACAAAACTATCGATTCAGTATTTCTTTCCCTACCACAAACAACATCTCCTGGACTGACATTTATAACATTTGTTCCAAGAATTTCATGCCATTCGGGTATATCACTTAACTCATCTTTATTTAGACACCTATCCAAAATTCTTGAAATACCCTGGCACAGATAGGACATGATCTTCTCTTCATACAGTTCCTGCATAGACACCCTTGAATCTTCTATAAGGTTCCGCACAGAACCATATTTTGATAGTGAACCAACTGATTCGATAGCCTGAGGCTCAGCTAATTCAGGATTCAAATGTGTTAAAATAATTTCTTCTGATGTATCATCCACAAAATCGCGCCAAGNCCCATGTACCGAAAAAAGCTCTCCTCCCTTTTTAGTGCCAACATCAACNTTNTTCAAAGTTGCNTGTTGTAACATAAATTTTTTATAGGAAATAAACCTATCCTTGCTAATAGACCCTGTCTCCAATAATTTCTCACATCTTTCAAAATTAAGCACATCACAGAGGTGAACATATGTTTTGTAAATGCCTTGCGATCGAACGGAAAACTTATAGATTGCTGTAGGAACGGGATGAATAGATCGATGCGGCGTAATANCTAAACCCTCATAATCAAATTCNTTNTCAAATGGTATGGGTATGTAATTCACTAATGTGCTAANTTGATCTTCAGAACAATCGTATATAGTACTAGCCTTACGCGTAATTGCGCTCCAAATAATCTTGGGACAGATAACATCAATTTTTTTTGAAGACTCAAATAAAAACGCTAAGTCTCCGATGTGATCATCATGATTGTGNGTAAAAACAACTGCGTCAATTTCACTATTAGAAATACCTGCGTGAAACAACATATTGGATACATTCATAGGCAAGTCTATGCATAATGTCTTACCAAACCAGCGAACCACCGTGTGATTACAGGAATAATTCTCAGAAAAACCATCTGCCTCACCTGTATCAATCACTTGGAAATCTGCAAAATCACTTGAACTATGGTTCAATGTAAAAGGTAGTTTGTAGCGCGAATCCTTTGCTAAATTACAGTCTATATCTACCNTATAGCCTTCATAATCAAACTCAAAATTATTAGGACTCGACGAACTAATTNTCAGACCTTTNTATGAGCAACTAAGACCATTTATGTCGGCGACAAAAGGCACAAAATCGACTATATTTTCCACATTTTGAATACCGTTAAAGCCTAACCCCTCGATTTCTTTAATTAAATTTTCGGCCTCTCTTTCATCAGTCAGATCTTCTAGTGTTTCTATTTTATTTTGAAAACCGTAAAGACCGCGTGCAAAACCTTCCTTTGCNCGGATTATCTGTGATTTATTTCCAATTACAACGGGACGGTTCCCGTCAAATATCATACCTTTATTGAAGAGACAATGAAGAAGTGGGAACTCCAAAAANTTAGAATCAGGTACAATATCGGTCGACTGCGTCAACTCAGTATATACTATCCCATTTATTGTGTCATCATTTTTTATGATGTATTTAACGACGTCTGGCCAAGCATTTAGTAACCACGAAACACCAATTTCGTGGATATCTACGCAATAAGCACCTTCACAAATTTGTCTGACCNGTAGNCTCAAAGTTTAATTCCTNTCGTAATCCTTCAACAAAATTGTTGGTTAGTGGGCTTAATCACCAAAAGTGGAACACAAGCTNTCGCAGGAAGTTTGGCCACAAAAATAGTTGCTTCAGCTACATCACTAGGCTGTAACATCAGCGCTCGATGTTGGGCATCGATTTTTTCTACACGCTGATCAAGAATCGGTGTCTCCACTTCTCCCGGACACAACGCACAAGAACGTATTCCGAAATCGACCTCTTCCTGATTTATGGAATTGGTAAGAGCAATAATTCCATGCTTAGATGCTGAGTAGGCAGATCCTGCTATTTTACTNGCACGCAAACCAGCTATCGATGATATATTTATAATCAGGCCACTTTTATTCGAACGCATATGTGGCAGAGCCACTCGGGTAACATTGAAGACTCCGCTTAAATTAACGGCTAGCGTACGATCCCAATCTTCATACTCAATATCTGAAATCGAGCGTGGGTTCGTATTTATCCCTGCATTGTTTATGAGTATATCTATTCCTCCATAAATATCCTCAATATTTTCATAAACAGATTGAATTTGTGCTCGGTCAGAAACATCACATGATGCGATGCCGGCGTCACCAATTTGATCACGGATTTTTTCTAAAGCCGATATCTCTCGCCCCCACATAAACAACTGCGCGCCTTCCTCGGCAAACTTGAGAGCAATAGCTTTACCGATTCCACTACCGGCACCCGTAATCAATACTCTTTTATTTCGAACAGATTTTATCATCGCGACTTCCCAGATTTCAGGTCTCGAAGTTCCTTCGCTTGTTCGAGATTTTTGTAAAACTTGTCTAAGGGGAAACAGCCCGAAATAATCCCATTTCTCGGAGCGGTTGTACAGTCACTAAAAGTCCTACAAATTAATTTCCGTTTCATCTCACCGTTCGAGATTACGTCGCGAGGTAAATCAGGATAAGACAGTATCATCCGACCAAGTCCAATGAAATCAACCTGTTCAGTACTGATTAATCTTTGCCCAACGTACGGTAAAAATTCTTGCAAATATGAATATCCGGACCCAACAAAACATATATTCGGGAATGTTGACTTTAACGCAGAAACGACGTTGATTTGCCGCGCAACTCCCACCAAGGGATCTTCAGGTGGCTGGTATCCATCCGAAGGCGGGAAAAGTGCTGGCCTTTGAATGTGTGGATTATAGTAAGGACTTCCACAAGAGATATTTACAAGGCGTATATCCAACTTCTCTAACAACGCCAGAAACAGCATTGTCTCCGACAAATCAATTTCTAATGGATCGGATTTATTGAGACCAAATCCATATTCGTATATTGAGGATTTATCAAAAAACTCCGGAATACCCTTACCAAGTTTTTTTGAATCACCTCCTTTAGGATCCGGTTTAAAAGGGAGTTTATCAAACGCGCTTAATCTAACCCCAATTACTAGCTGAGGTACTTCGGCCCTGATACCACTGACAATTTCACGTAAAAAGCGGGTTCTATTTTCAAACGACCCTCCAAACCTTCCGGAACGCCTATGAGCACTTAAAAATTCATGACCTAAATATCCATGACAATGTTTGATATCAACAAAATCATAGCCTAATTCCCAAGCTATTTTTGCAGCATATATGTAGTTGTCGATAATGACCTGTATTTCTCCATCGTTTAGTACAGGATAACTCTCATCAATCCCAAATTTTGAATCAAGTAAAGGGTGGTGATAAAGAATAGCTGGCTCCATTTTGTCTTTGCGAAAGGGCTTACAGAAACGTCCTGAATGGGTTAACTGCAAACCCAAAAAAAGATCATCTACGCGTCCCATTTTTTCTAAATGAGAATCAAGGAGTATTTGCCGTAATTCAGCAATACTGCTTCTATTTTCATCACTTACAATAAGCTGATTTGGATTAGCTTTCCCTTTCTCGGTTACCGCAAAGGCTTCTCCGCCCCAAACTAATTTTGCCCCACTCTCCCCAAACTTACTCCAGCGGCGTCGAGTAAAATCACTCGCTTTACCGTCGCGAGTCGCGTCCCATCCTTCCATTGGGTGAATACAAAAACGATTACCTATATTCTTGCCACAAAATCTATATTGCCAGGACAAAGGTCCTTTAGGACCAGTTATAATCTCATCATCGCAATTTAAATCTATTTTGAGTGAAGCAATATGGGATCGAAAAGCTTCTACGCCCTTTAGTGCCGAGATACGTGGATAATTCATCGGGCTCTAACCCGAATAGCATTGTCTTTAGGCTGACTAAACAGCATTATCCCCCAAATTAACCCCACAATAATGAGTAAAACACTTATTATCTGGGCTTCACTCAAACCAAAAACAACTCGTGGATTAAGTCGAATAATCTCAACTCCAAATCGAGCAACACCTGCCAGAACAAAATACACCGCAACGAGTTGACCGGGAATCCAAGTAATCTTACTTAGAGCCTTCAATAAAACAAAAATAAAGAGGTGGGATAAAGTTTCGTAGACAGGAGCAGGATGTACTTTTTCTAACGTTGGAACTGTACCATTCGGATAAGCCATACCCCACGGTAAATCCGTTGGAACTCCATAATCTCCATCTCCGGCTAATTGACATCCAATACGCCCAATAGCGTAGCCAATGGCTAAAGCAATGACCGCACAGTCAGCAATAACCAAAACTGGTAACTGTTTCCTTTTTATCCTCCATAGGACTGCGGTCGTTGCAACAATAAACCCACCATACCACGTTAATCCATATCCTAAATTTTTCAAACTCAAAAGTTCAAACCACTGCTCGGAAAAAAGTGGCTCATTGACTTCGATAAATAGAAAATAACCTTTTGAACCTAATAGGCCTCCGATAAGCGCCGTATTTATTACCAGACCAGCAACTTCAGTGGGTTCAGCTATTCCACTGGATTTCAATTCTCGACCAAGAATATGCATGGCTACCAAAAAACCAGTAGCAACCATTAAACCAAAACTAGCTACCGTAACTGGACCGATTTCAAATAAATAAGGATACATTCAAAAACCTCTATAATGTNNNATTGTTTTCTTNAGTCCCAGTTTCACCCAAAATAGAATCATCAACTTCAGTACTCTTTAAAACATGACGACGAAGTCCGGGAAGGTGAATTTCTTGGTAATAATGTTTCCAATCGATAGATCGAACGTCTACATTAAATGTTTGTCGTTCTTCAGTTGAGAGTGAATCATATAAATTCAACATTTTTCCCATCTGAAAACGGCAATCCAGAGTNGTATATGGACTGAATAGCTCAACAAAATACAGAATCCGTTTCAATCGAGTGTTTATAGCCTTGATACGCCTCTTTTTCTTCGAAANAAGATTACTATCTGGAAATTTATTCAATAGCCATTTACCCGCGGCAAGAGGATATATATACCGCCATTTAAAAAAGAGTCGGAATTTTTTTACAGAAGGAAAGGTCCAATCAACTAATTCAGGGATAGATCCATCTTTTGCAAGCAAAGGATATTCGCGAAAATAACTCTGAGCATACTCGAACATTTTAGTGTTATATAAGGGATTTNTACCACTAGTNGCTGCATGGTATACCTTNACACAATCNGCATCGCCCTGTGTTGCCGCAATTATAATGGCGTTCACAACAATATCTACAGGTATTAAATCCATTGCTNCACCGCGCTGAGCTGGAAAATCTGGTACCAAGCCCCGACCNTAGGCNACNACAAGTGGATCNGTAACTTTCAAGCCATATATCCAACCTGGTTCAGGATCACGAATGCTACTTTCGGTTACGGAGGGACGTAAAATAACCAGAGGGACCCGGCCGCGACGTTTCTGCAATAATTGTTCACCCATCGCTTTTGTAAATGTGTATACATCATTCCAACCATGTTNATCTGCNCGACGCATCCCCTCTTGAATTAATTCATTTTCGACCCAACGTTTCGTGAGACCTTTCAGAAGCTTTTTTATCCTCGAATCAGACAGTTTTGTTGAACGACTCTGATCGAGTATCTGCTTGCGGAATTTATTCTGCTGATCTTGACTCATAGCAGAAGCTCTAATCTCCTCACATCTTCTCATTCCTTCTTNGATTTCAAGCTCTACATTAAATATCTTATCACTCTGTCCAGCAAACTCAGTAACGATTTGCGTAACGTCTTTCTCTTCTGGTAAAGGCTCCTCTGGTATATCACCAGTCCTTTTTCCGTTAACATATGCTGTTGANACATGTAGCATAATCGGTGTNCGTCTACACTCTCGTGCCAACTCCATAATTTCACAAGGAGCAAGCGTATTGAGTCTCAAGGAATGGTCTAACGGGTCATCAAAGGATACTGTCGCAGCACAGCTAATTATCACATCAAGTTCATCTACCAACCGTTTTCTGTCATTCTGTGCAATACCCAAACCTGGCTTAAGCATATCGCTCTCTAAAGGAATTACTCTCTCTATTGCATTAGAAAACCCAGAAGGATCTTCCAATCGAAATGGAGTAAAAACCGCAGACTTTGAGAAAAGGTGAGAAAGCCTAGATTCAACCGTCTGGATAGACCCATCTTTATTCCGCGCGCCTCGCATCGGCAAATATACCCNTCGGATTCCAGGCAGAGAGCGAAGCAACTTAGCCAGTAGACCTTGGCCATAAAATCCCGTGGCACCCGTTAATAATACCGTGCGCCCTTCGTAAAATTCTCGGATCATAAATCACGCATAAAAAAAACCTACCAAATACAGAGAGTAGGGTATTATTTGTGCTAAANATAAGTAAATCTTAGACTTGAAAATATAACCGCTATCTGCGTGAGCCACAAGGATTCCTGGATTTGTCCGAATTAATAANTTTTCCCTCATNTCTGCGAGATCGCAAATTTTGCGGTGTGATATANGGATGTTCGACGTCCTTCTTTAATTTTTCNCGATCGCTACTCAAATTCTTTTTATTTGATTTNNCCATNCCAAACTGATCCAAAANNNNTGAAAATCGATAAAAACCTANTTTAATTNAAAAAATGCCACCTATCTGGATCATAATAAACCCTAAAGCTGGNAACNAAAAGACCAGACTACAATTAAAAGAAGCAGTTGCGATTATAAAANGCAAAATTAAAAACATAGNTTTATACTATACAAAAAATCCAGGTGATGCGTTTAATATAGCCAGACTTGCCGTATTCTCAGGTATAAAAAAAATTGTAATTTGTGGTGGAGATGGAACAATTCATGAGATTTTACCTGCTCTGAGAAACACTGACACCGTGATGGCTATTCTCCCTGCTGGTTCATGCAATGATTTCGCCCGATATTTAGAAATACCGAGATCCATTAAACTGGCAGTAGAATGCTCTTTAAATGGCAGGGTTAAAGAAGTAGACCTGGGTAAATGTGGAGACAATTTATTTGCAAGTGTCGCAGCAGTCGG
>NZPK01000157.1 GCA_002693325.1 Gemmatimonadota bacterium
TTCCCGTGTACTTTCAGGTTTTTTGAAGTCGAGTTAAATTCCAAATTTAACACGATTGCCAAAAAAACGTGTGAAAAAACAAAAAAATGCGTTAAAAATGAAATGAAAAGAGTGGAGAATAAAACAATGTCCATATAAATACTTGAAAATTGGAAGTCGAGTTAAAAAGTTTTCAAAATAGATGAGATTTGGATTATTTTGTGAAGTCTCCGAGAAATGATTCGTGCGGGCTTCTACGCGCTTCGCGCGGCACCCGCGTTTTTCAAGGGAGACACAAAAATCCCTTAAAATATCCATTGACACGAACAAAATGGCGATTTGGGGATTACAGAGAGGCCCAAATTTGGCGATTTTGGGACACACGTGAGAGAAATGGTAACTTTTGGGAATGATGGATTGGGGTGTAAAATGGCAATTCGAAAAAAAATGGTATTTTGGGCTAAAATGTGTGTAATATGGCGATTTTGTCCCTACAAAAGAGACATATGGCTATTCTGGGAGGGTATTAAGATCTTGTGAAGTCCCCTAGGAATGTAGAAATGGAGTCGTAAACTGTGTCTTTAAAAATGTCGTGAAAGTGTTGTCAAAATGTGCGGTGTGTTTGTCATTAATCTGTAATATTTGTGTATTCCCCTTTGTCATATTTTGCGTCAATTTTTGGTGTGTTGTCTGAAGTTTTACTGGTATTTTTGTAATTCTCGGTTAAAAATGTTGTAAACTTTGTCAGAAAAAATGGGTTGACCCCGAAGGATGCGCACAAGCGCGGCGCGGCGCCGCCCGTGGGCTTCGTCGTCCTGAAAGTGGGCGCCGTCGCCGCGGCGAGCGACGCCTTCGCCGCCACGGCCGACGAGCTCGCCGGGTCGCTCTTCGGCTTCTCGCTCCTCTGGCTCGCCATGCTCTACTGGTTGAAGCACCCCAAGTCCGGGGCGCCCGAGGGCGTGACCTTTGGCCTCACGTACCTCCTCGCGTTCGTCTTCGGGTCCATCCCGGCGGCCATCGGCGCGGGCGCGCTCTACGGCGCGGCGCTCGCCGACGCGGACTGGCTCCACGGCGCCGCGGAGAGCCTGCTGGCGGCGAGATCTTAATACCCTCCCAGAATAGCCATATGTCTCTTTTGTAGGGACAAAATCGCCATATTACACACAATTTAGCCCAAACTCGGGTCGCTCGTCGGCCTCGAGCAGGTGCGCGTCGTCTTCCGCAGCGGCTCCAAGAACCGGGAGGCCCACAAGAAGGCGGGGCTCCACCTCTGGTACCAGGGTGTCGCGCCCACGCCCGCGTCTCGGCCGGGCCCCGCCCCGCGCCGCCTCCCGCGCCGACGCCTGCACCATCGCCCCCCCGGACCACACCGGCCGCTATCTAAACCCTTCCAACACATGACGCACCACACCTTCCATTAAGACCCTCCGCAGCGCCGCGCCCTTTTAGCCAGCGCACTGGTATCGCGGTGTTCTGGTGGGGCACACCAGTCATGCCGGGGCCCACTGCCGCCATAGGCCACTGCGTAACCGTCAGCCATCAGTCGCTGGCCCACATCCTCGTTTGCGACACGGATATCACAGAGGAGCCGGAAGTACTTGTCCCGACCGCAGTCGTCAAGCGTGGTATTGCGGCCGGCGACAAGCACCCTGAGTGCATCTCGTGCATCCACGGCAAGGCATCGTTCAAGAGGACAGCGTGCACCCCGGAGTTCCGCAGCGTCGATTCCCCGCACACGGATACCGATTCTGCTGCCAAACACAGGTGGCAGGTTGCTGTCCAAGTTGACGCGGCACGTGTCACCATCGCTGCAACTCTCAACGACCGCATGGAAGCGACTCCCACTCCACGAGGCCGTACTTGTTGCGCTTCGTGTCTGTGCGACGCGCACAAACAGGACAACTAAGGCACCCCAGGTCGCGCGACGCAGGCGGGGCGAAGGAAAATGCAGGTCAAGAGCGACAGCGAAAAGTTTGGGCACGACAGCCCATGCTGTACACTTTGGAACGCGCACGACTGCCAACACAACCACACAAACAGTGTCCAGTCCAATGAGGATGCAACAGCAACGAACGACTCTAGAGAAGACGAGGGTCGTCCCGTAAAAGCCGCAAGTGAAACCAATTCTTGGATAAATGCGGAACAATCCCGTGATGAAGCGACCTATTGACACCATCAGGCGAATGCTGCTTCTCGACAAGACGCGATGTGGAAGGAAGCGCACAAAGATCGCAAGCAGCAGAGGCAGACATGTGCAAACTATGTTACGGAGCCCTTTATTGTCAAGATACTCGACCATTCCCGGATAGCGCGGGAGATAGGGGGAGCAGCGTGCTCTTATCTAGCATACTCTGGTCGTCGTAGCTTTGTGCACTCTGCGACAGACACCAGAGTATCTCTGCGGCGCAGGCGCAGACATGCGCCCCAGCTAGGAGTAAACCATGTGCAAAAACGACGTCCAGGGCCCCGATGCCGGGCTGATAGACATCTCATCCCAAGCGCTTGCAGCGCTGCTAGTCCCTCTGTGCCCGCTAGGAAACGGATCGCCGAAATCCGAATTATGGACTCGCGCCACCGTCAAGCAACGCAGTCTCGGGGCATAGCGCTGCCACTAGGTGCGGCTCTGCTTGGAGGCGCTTTGGGCTATACTGTAATGCAGCATGTCTCTGGCAGCGACCAAGGCCCATCGGGGGAGACGTTACAACAAGTGACTGAAGTTTTGCAGCAGGCCGCATCATCAGTGGGCCAATCCATAACTGCGTCACTATCGGCCGCAGTTCAGGCATTCAATCCAACTACAGCAACAGCACCCATCAAGAAGACAAAGAAGAAGAGGGGACCGAAGCAGGCGGTCGCACCAGCTTCTGCAAAGCCCACACAAAGTCTTAGCGAGAGTGAGTCGGAGTCAGAGGACGAGCAAGAAAGAGGTAAAGAAGTGGCCGTGAATGAACCCAGTAATAAGGCCGTGAATGAACCCAGTAATAAACATGACCTGGAAGCCGAGGAGGAGCAAGCCCCTGAGGCCTTGCGTGGGCTTACGAAACAGGTGCCCGAGCTTGCGGCCGTGGTGGCGGCGATGCCCGACAAGACGGACACGAGCACCAACTGCACCTCGTCACGCATGAGGCGCAAGCGGGATTTCTTCAATGCTGAGCCTGCCAGCGAGAACAACAAAAAGATACGCGCCGCGTTGCAAAAGTGAGACCGCCGCAGGGCTCTGGGTCGCTCGAACTTAGCACGATGCACTCCCGAATGGCACTCTCATGAATGACCAAGCATATCTTGATCATAGAATTACAATAGAAAAAGCTTTCGAGACTCGCGATGAAGTCCATAGACTTGCAAAAAAATCATTTTTCGCGTGCTGTTCAGCTACAGAATTAGACGCGATTCATTTACTGCATACGCTATATTATCCAGAAGAACACCCGGCTTTTGTTAGTGATTTAGATGATTGTGANTTCTTTGAAGACGCATTTGAAGGTGAAATCATAGACCTTACCTTGTTGCATAGTATAACTACTTAGAGGGACTACTACCCTGGTCTTTAAAAAAAGCAGGGGTGCAATGTTAATCGACTAGGGCGGTCTAGTATCAGGCATGCGCCCAGGGGGTGCAGTAGGGGCGGGTATGGGTCTTGGGGATGTACGCGGGGTGATCTCTATATTAAAGTTCTAGTCTAGCGAGTTGAATTTTCTTTGACGCGGNTAACTTTCACAACATCGACATTTGTTTTCACAATTGCTTCAACAATGATTTTCTCATTACAATGCGGGCAACAGATGTGATACCAGTCATCGCCTTCAATTGGACTGTAATAACCTCTCAATTCGGTTTTATCAATAAGNCNCGNTTCATCAGATTTATCAAAAGGCATACGCGTCATCGTTCCATCAGAATTATCTATCAAGTCGAAATTCGGGTCGAGATGAATCCGTCAATGTTTCACCCAAGTGGTTTTTTAATTATCGGAAATGGCTTGAAAACTAACCAAAAATTGTTCATATCTAACTATTTGTGAGATTAACAGCTAAAAAAAGTGCTTTTTTTGACTTTAATTTGGTCAGTAATATACATATAGAGGTTAAAATATACTATCAAATCTAAAATGTGAGACTTCTGTATAAGGGAATGTATTGGATTTTGTATATTTCTATAATTCTTGTAATAAATTTATTTTTTTTTTCGAAAATTTTTTAAAAAAGTTTTAAAAAACGTCTGTAAAAAGGTAGAATGTGTTAAAATGGATGTCTTCTATAAGGTGTAGTATCAATATTACCTAATAAAAAACTGAAATCGTGGAATTTAAAAAGACTTTGAAAAACCTGAATGGTATTTCCACGCTGTTTTTATGGCTAAAGCCCGACCCTTTCTGGATAAGGGAATGGATGTGTCTTGTATCCTTCTATTTTTTTGAAAAAATCTCAAAATCTAAGAATTTTAAACGACCACGAAAAAACAAGTTGTTTTATAGGAAGAGAAACAATGACTTCCTTATGATTGAACGTTTTTTGAAATTAAAAATTATTTTATATTGGAAAAATATGGAACAATAAAATCACCTGGAAAATTCAAAAATAATACATTAAAAATCGGTCCAACCTCGAAAGATAAGATCGAATATATTTCCAACAGCCTATACAATATATGTTGTGAAAATTCTTCATTCGAAGGATATTGCACGGAAAAGATTTTTCAAGCTCTTGAAGCAGGAACTATTCCTTTGTATTGGGGTAATGATCTACCCGAAAAAAATATCATTGAAAGACATAAATACGTATTCTGTGATATAAATAATGCAGAGTCATTAGAATCCTCAATAGAATATGTGTGTAAAAATTCAAATCAATATCTGTGTGGTGCAGTTTTTACAAAAGATGCGAGCAAACACATCAAGTCTTTTTATGACATCTTAATAACGTCAATTAAAAACAAGTTATAGATTTTTATATTCGTGTTTTTCAAAAAAAAGGTAAAAAATGTGTAATTTAGACCCCCCCAAACGTATAATATGTATCAGCGACAAGAGGCCTGGAAGGTGAGTTGCTAAAAAGGTAAAGTGGTATCGGCCTCATAAAAGATACACAAAAAAAGAAATTCCTGCCGGATGGAGGAGTTCAATTGTCCAGGACGAAACGCGAAGTACTCCTGAAGTGGAAATTAAAAAATCCTATTGGGAGCTAATTTCCAACGAATGAAGGATGCGGCATAGTATCGCAAGTAGTTCGTAGCAAAAAACAGATGTTGATGTGTCATTTCCTGTTTTAGTCCTTATGTATAGGTTTTTTTGTGTATATTCTATAATTCTTTTTGTAAAAAATTAATTTTTTTTCGAAAATTTTTTAAAAAAGTTTCTGAAAACGTGATTTATAAGGTAGAATGTGTTAAAATGGACGACTTCTATAAGGTGTAGTATCAATATTACCTAATAAAAAACTGAAATTATGTAATTTAAGAATAATCTGAAAAACCAGATAGTCCATTCCAGGCAGTATTCATGGCTAAAGCCCGACCCTTTCTGTATAAGGTAATGGATGTGTCTTACATCCTTGTATTTTTTTTGAAAAAATCTAAAAATCTAATAATTTTAAACGATCTGGAAAAACCGAGTAGTTATATAGGCATAGAAACAACGACTTCCTTATGATTGTATGTTTTTTGAAATAAAAAATTATTTTATTTTTAATTTTGAAATCTGAAAACTAACCAAAAATTTTAACAAAAATGTCCGTAAGTTGAATATGTTATTCAAGAAACCTTATAAAAAGAAATGTTTGACTTCAACAACCGTGGTTAAAATTTTTAAAATTTTCGGAAACTCGCCAAGAAATCATTAAAAAAGTGGTTGTTAAAATGTATAATTTAAAAAAGGCCGTATGTGTAAAAATGCCTTATAAAATTTACGAAAAAAAAATAAATGTGGTAAAAAAATAACCGAAAATGTGTTTGTTTTTAGCGAAATGGTCATTTTCTTGTTAGGTAAAATTTGGACTTTGTCCTTAATATGGTGTTTAACTTTAATTATCTCCTTGTTTTCTACGGCAAAGCCGGCACCCGCCTTTTTAAGGGATAACTGTAACCTCCCCTTAGAATTATACCGTGTATAAGGGTGTGCTTTTTTGCCCTTATTCTTGAAAATTGCTCATAAACTCTTATTTTAGATTTTTCGAATTTTGAAAAAAAAATTAAAAGAGAAAGAAAAAAGCAGAATATAGGGGTGAGTTTAGTATTTTGCTGATGTTTTTATTTGATTTATGTGGAGATTTCTCTAAAACCCCTAGAAATGCAGAATTTAACTCGACTTCGAAAAACCTGAGAACAAAGTGCATATCTAAGGGTGATTTGTGATATACCCTTCGAAATGTAGAATTTCACTCGACTTCGAAAAAAGGAGATCGAGTGAAATTTGCATTTGAGTGCAATTTTGAGATTTTCCCGTGTACTTTCAGGTTTTTTGAAGTCGAGTTAAATTCCAAATTTAACACGATTGCCAAAAAAACGTGTGAAAAAACAAAAAAATGCGTTAAAAATGAAATGAAAAGAGTGGAGAATAAAACAATGTCCATATAAATACTTGAAAATTGGAAGTCGAGTTAAAAAGTTTTCAAAATAGATGAGATTTGGATTATTTTGTGAAGTCTCCGAGAAATGATTCGTGCGGGCTTCTACGCGCTTCGCGCGGCACCCGCGTTTTTCAAGGGAGACACAAAAATCCCTTAAAATATCCATTGACACGAACAAAATGGCGATTTTGGGATTACAGAGAGGCCCAAATTTGGCGATTTTGGGACACACGTGAGAGAAATGGTAACTTTTGGGAATGATGGATTGGGGTGTAAAATGGCAATTCGAAAAAAAATGGTATTTTGGGCTAAAATGTGTGTAATATGGCGATTTTGTCCCTACAAAAGAGACATATGGCTATTCTGGGAGGGTATTAAGATCTTGTGAAGTCCCCTAGGAATGTAGAAATGGAGTCGTAAACTGTGTCTTTAAAAATGTCGTGAAAGTGTTGTCAAAATGTGCGGTGACTGAAGTTTTGCAGCAGGCCGCATCATCAGTGGGCCAATCCATAACTGCGTCACTATCGGCCGCAGTTCAGGCATTCAATCCAACTACAGCAACA
>NZPK01000130.1 GCA_002693325.1 Gemmatimonadota bacterium
TATTAGTTCGTCTAAGGAACGTTTCATGTCACTTCTTACACTGGGATCTACATTCTCATTTAAAGTTAACCCGGCGGAAGTGTGTTGTAAAAATAAATGAAAAATTCCTTCGGTCGGTAGAGTTGGCAGATGTGTATTAATATGTGGGGTAATTAAGTGTATTCCTCGGGGAAATTGAGGAATTGAGAAAAGAATTTTATTCATTTTTAGTTAAACCTTTTATGATAGAGGTTGAAAACTATTTTATTGTTGATATTTGCTCCAATTTCTTTCGAATATCGTGAGGCGTTGCTGCGCCGGTTGTCCCCAACTGATGTATTGCGTAATTGGCTGCGGCCATCGCAATTAAACTTGCTTCATAAACGGTGGCACCCGCAGCAAGAGAAGCTGCAAGGTTTGCTGTAACACTATATCCTGCACCGACAATATCAATCGATTTACTTGCTTGTAAGGCTGGTATGTGATTTGTTTTGCCATATCCGTCTGATGATACAATACCACGTTTTCCTAAGGTCACAAATATGGGTTTTCCATGTTGAACGGCTAATTCAGATGTCGCAAATTGAATGGTTTTAATATCCATGTCCTTATCTTTATTCAAGAAGGATTTTAATTCTGCTTCATTCATCTTGTAGCTAAGTTGTGGGTATTTTCGTAAGCTGTCCCTTGAGTCGACTATAATTGGAATTTCCTCTCTTTCCATACTCAATGCTTCTAGTTGATCGCGAACCGCTTCTGTAACAACACCCGTTTCTGCTTTATCCGACTGCTCTAAAACAATGATTGCATCTATATTTCTGTGTAATGATTTAACCGCCTGCGCTAATCTATGACTCAAATTACCGGGTGTTGGGGTCCAGTTCTTTGTGTCTAACCGTGATAGTTCCCGGTATCTGTTACGCGTGATTACAAGAGGTTTACAATACGTAAAAGTTTTCCGGCGTTTGGAAGAAAAAAAATTAGATAGGTTAATGCCTGAGATGTTGTTTAAGGCTCGTTTTAGTTCAAACCCTTCACCATCGTCACCGCAAAACCCTATGGCTTCTATATTTCCTACGCCCAGTTTTCCTAAGTTTGCCGCCACGGTTCCTGCACCACCTGGTTGTGCGCGTATATTAGTTACGTTGTTGACTGGGAGGCCAGTTTCGATCGATCGTTCTTTTAAGGTGGGATTGATCTCAAGGTAGCGATCCAAGCAAAAATCTCCTACTACGGCTAAATTCAGCTGGGGATATTTTTCCTTTATTTCGTCGTATCGTTCCGGTTTCATTTTTTTATTAAGTGGTGATGCAGCCTTTGGATAAAGGCAGCGTTGTCGCACTGTATATAGTTCATTGTTCCTCCCATTCGAGAATAACTTTTACAGAAACGAAGGTAGTATGCAGGGTTGTTGGTTGGAGGCTCTCCATGTTGCCAATCCCATTGGCCGCCATCTTGTATGTCTACGACATGGATAGAATGATCTGTTATGGCTGTGCCCCCTAGTTTTATTCTTCGATTGTTTACGCAACTCATGGCTTTTTCAAAAACCTGAGGACCCATTATAGCTGAACCAACGGAAATTGTTATACCGCCATTAAGGTTTTCCAAACTACCACCGAACAGCTTAAAATCCCACTCTCCTGCTCTGCCAATGGCGGATCCAGAAAATATTGGGTGGTTAGCTATTATATCATAGCCAATACTGGGATGTACTGAGAAGGGTACTTTATGACGCCATGCAGAGGCAATAATCGATGTTTCCCGATAGGGATGGGAAACATCATACTTCCCAGCTTTTAATGAGAATTGGTTCATTGCAAACAAAAGGTCTGCACGTGCAGACGTTAAATGGCTGGTAGGGTCGTTTTTTATTGCTTCTACTAATTCCGATTCCTGCGGTAGAGTACAGCCGTTTTCGTTTATAAATCGTCCTAAAGATTGGCCATAACCCAATGAATCTATAGCACCGGATAATATGGCTATATGAATGTTTTTAGCTGTCTCATCCCACGCTCCAAACGAACCATTTTTGACCCCTTTCTCTACACTTTCTGTGCTTGCTCCAATATGTGCAAACTCCCAGTCGTGTATTGAACCGGCACCATTTGTTGCAATATGCGTTATCCAGCCAGATTCAATAAGCTGGTTAACTAAGACTGCTGTACCATTTTTGATTAGATGTGCTCCATAGATTAGAACTGCCGAGGCACCTCTATCACGGGCTCTTCGAAGTTTTTTCTCCAATCGCAGTATCTGTTTGAGTTGACTCTCAGAAATTGGTAATAGCGCATCATCAGGATCGATAATTATGTCATTAATATGTGAAAGATGTTGGCGGTTTTCTAAAGGATAAACGGTTAGTCTTGATAGATCTAATTTTTTTGGGTCAATCATAAGGTCTCGTCCAAACAATCTAAAAAATTTATTACATCAGTAAAATTTGGTATCGCGGTATCTGCACCGGCGGCGAGTAGTTGAGTCTGTTTTATAGGGTCGCATGTTTTCGAGTGTATTTGTTCTTCGTCGCTACATATAGCTACGGCATATCCACCCAAGCGCTTACACTCTTTAATTTCTACCGGACCATCCCCCAAAGCAATTACGTTTTTTCCGGAAACACCTGTGTCTTTCATTAGCTGGGAAAAGATTGACGCCTTTTTATACATGAGAGGATCACCGGTGCAACCGTAAATTCGTTCTCCAAAAAAACGAGATATTCCAAGCAATTGTGCTTCTTCTCGTACAAGATCTTGTTCAGTACCACTGACAATGGCGCACACGCTCTCTTTGTTTTCCAGCCAAGTCAGAAATTCAATTGAACCCTGAATAAGAAAGTCCAAGGGGCTTTTATCATTATTTCTTATCATCTTTTTTCGGTTGTCGACAATTGCATTGAGACGGAATAAATAATCTTGATATAATATTGACGCAGGAGGTACAATTTGTTTTCGAAGATTGGCCAACCTTACGAAGTATTGCATTTGAACCATTGTTGCCTGTCCACTAAGTCCAAATGTGATATCTTCGATTAGTCTGTTTCTATATTCCTCGGTCTCATTTTGTAATATGGGGAGATACTCGCTCAGTAACTGAGTCATTATCTTTGGCCATCCCGCACGTAACCAAGAAAGTGTACCGTCAAAATCAAAAATGAATAACTTATTCATCTACTATAAACGTTTCCGACTGCTGTCTTTAGAGGTGTCTATAAAATAACACGAAGAATTTAATTCTCTTTCTATTGTTCTCGACTGAGATTCTGACGAAATCTGATTCAGAATGGGCATATACGTTTCCAATATTAAAATACATCTTGCTTGTTTACCATAGTAGAAGCTTTTGCATACTAATTGACGAATGTAATATTGAATTCTACATTGCCTCCGATCTCTTGAATCTTTTAATAGTAAACGCAAAGACAGGTGTTGAACACATGGATTATCCGATTGATAAGATTATTCCTGGTATAAAAGTCACGGCCCAGATGTCTCCGGAGCCGTCTGATGAAGACTTGGAATTTGTCCGCGCATTGGGAGTCACGCATGCCGTTCTGTGGACCGATGCAAAAAAGTCTAGTTACGAATATTATGCATCTCGACGTGAATTGTTTGAGAAGTCAGATATTTCTATTTATGGATTTGGGAATTTAGATGTTCATAATGTAGATTCGATAACTTTGAATTTACCAGAAAGAGATGCAAAGATTGAGGAGTATAAGCAACACATACGTAATCTTGGTCGTGCGGGTATTCCCTACACAACGTATGCTCATATGGGTAACGGTATTTGGAGTACGGAGCCAGAAAGAACCCCTAGAGGAGCTCTTGGTAGAGCATTCGACTTAAACAAAGCTGAAGTCGGCCACTGGCATGGTCGTGAATTTCGAATGCCGTTATCGCACGGTCGCGAGTATTCTGAAGCAGAAATTTGGGAGAACTTTAGTTATTTTATTGATCAAGTCGCCCCTGTGGCTGAAGAAGCGAATGTAATGATTGGCATCCATCCTGATGACCCTCCAGTCCCAGAGTTGGCTGGAGTGCCTCGTTGTATTTTTAGTAGTTTCGAAGGATATAAAAAAGCTTTAGAAATCGCGGATAGCCCGAATATTGGTATGTGTCTTTGCGTTGGCTGTTGGTTGGAAGGGGGAGAGTTAATGGGTAAAGACATACTTGAAACGATCCGCTATTTTGGAGAGCGAAAGAAAATTTTTAAAGTACACTTTCGTAACGTAGATAAACCTTTACCTCATTTTGTGGAAACTTTTCTGGAAGATGGTTACATGGATATGTATAAGGTAATGCGTGAATTGCAGAAAGTAGGCTTTCGAGGTGTAGCTATTCCCGATCATATTCCTCACTTAACGCAAGATGGCCGTGCGGGTATGGCATATATTATCGGACAGATGCAGATGTTGCAAAAACGTGCAGAAGAAGAACTAACGTTTTCTTAAGTAGAATACATCTAACAGGGTCTTTATCATCAGATAATTTTGATTGAATGATTGGAGTACAAAATGCAGAAAATAACGGCTAATATTCCTTTTGTGGAACCACCGGAATGGGCGGTTCTCGAACGCAGTTTGATTGACCTGATGAATGAAGCGGTATTGCCTGTAATGAAAAAGTATGTTCGTGAAGATGGATCTGTTTTATGGCCTACAAGCGAGCCTTTTTCTAGTATTGATGGTTTGGACGACGCCTATGAAAGTTTTTTTAATTGGCCTGTTTTTTATTTACTTGGTGGTGGTGATCACATTTTGGAATTGTCGCATAAAACATTTGATGGCATAACGGCTCAGTTCTCAAAGTATGATAGTGGTCATGGCCATCCAATGGTTGTAAAAGAATATGAACAAGGATATGATTGGATGCATCAGGGCGAAGGCTATGTCTTCTTTTATAATCTTTGCATGGCTGATCCAGGAGACCAGAAAAATGGCGAAAGAGCTCGTCGATTTGCAGGTTTTTACCTTAATGAAGATCCGGAAATAACTAATTATGACTATGAAAAGAAAATTCTCTTAAGTCCTCATTTAGGTTCGATGGGGCCTGCCTACCGCAATTGGGAAGAGGGTAAGCGCGGTTATCCCTATTCATTTTGGAAAGTATACCCATTGCCGTTTCTCGATATAGATGGCATTGATACCGTAGAAGATTTGCAGAAGCCTGGGATGGAAGAAAAAATGGCTCAAGCGATGGCTGACCGCATGGCTAGGGGAGATGTAGCGGTAAATTTAGCTTCCACATCCTTGGTGATGAATGCTTATATGTTTGGCGGTGACGCAAAGCAAAAATACAAAAGTTGGATTCTTGAGTACGTAGATGCCTGGATTCAACGTACTCATAATAACGACGGTATTTTACCTGACAATGTAGGACATTCGGGTAAAGTTGGTGAATTGATGGGTGGCCGATGGTATGGGGGAAATTATGGGTGGACATGGCCTCATGGATGGGGGACGTTGGGAGATGCGGTTACATGTGCTGCTGAAAACGCCTTAGCCCTTACCGGAGATCGTGCTTACCTGGACCTTCCTCGTTCGCAGATAGATCTTTTGATGTCTCAGGGAGAGTTAAAGGGTGAGACGTGGCACATTCCAGAATGTTACAATGACCACGGCTGGTTCCAGTTTGGTCCTATGCGTGTTGATTGGATGGCCCATATTTGGTTGGCCAGCATGTCTGAGGCAGACAGAGATAGAATAAAGAAATTACGCAATAATGAAACGGAAAATTATAAATCAGTTCAGTCCTACTATACGAAGCACAACGCTGGAAATGATGCGGCGTGGATTCATTATCTTGAGGGGAATTATAAGGAATATCCAGTCGAGATTTTGAGACATAATCATGCACAGGTGTATCAGTGTATCGACTTTATGAGACAAGACCAACAGGATCCATCAACATATGGTGATTGGTACTTGCAGGTAAGAAACCCGATTAGTGTTGAAGGACTGTTGCAACTCACGATGGGGGCTCCACTGTTTCTTTATAACGGTGGTCTATTGCAGGCAAGACTGCGCTATTTTGATGTTGATCGTCAAAGACCGGGATTACCAAAAGACGTAGGTGCTCTTGTTGAAAGTATGAGCGACGATACGATTGTTGTGCAATTAGCCAACCTAAGCACTATTGAGAAACGAGAAGTTATTGTTCAGGCAGGTGCATTTGGGGAGCATATTTTTAAAACAGCGAAAGGGCAGCGGCGGCGTAAATTGAGTGAGGAGGAAGTTGGCATTACTGGGTCTGATCCGCGCCGGTATTTAGATGGAGTGAGTGAGCAGACAGAAGACTTTGTTGTAGATATTGATGACAAAGTTTTTTCTGTAGATATAGAGCCGGGTTGTTTTATCCGGTTGGAGTTGGGGATGGATCGATTTAGTGGGGACCCATCCTACAATTTTCCTTGGAATTGAGGTTGGTTTCATTTTTCAGAAGTCCGTTATTGCCTGCTCTGTCAANCCCAATTCCATAATGAATTTGCAGTGCCACCCAGTATCCAGNCACGCTCTTCATGTGAAAGATTAATTACCTCAGAAAAAAGGGCGACAGTTTCTTGATAGCTTGTTTTTGGACTATATTGGTCCGTCGGGAAATTACTACCAAACAGACAGCGATCAGGTCCGAAGGCGTCCACGAGTTCACGAACCATCCAATGCACATCTTTGAAGGGATAGGGTTGTTGGCTTGCTAAAGGAAGGAACGTCAGTTTGATATACACATTATTATATCGTGCTAATCTTCGGACNGGTTCGGTTGTGTTTTTCTTGGGCGCTAAATTTCCAGATACATATCCACAATGATCCAACACAAAACGTGTATTGGGGAATTCACGAATTCGTTTTTCGACGGCAGAATATTCTTCATGTGTTGCATTTACGTCAACAGTGAGGTCCAATGCCGCAGCCTTCTCCCAGAGTGGTGTACTAATAGGATCGTCTAAACTCTGATGGTAAAAAAGGTGGCGTTGAATTCGAATGCCATTTGCTCCTTTCTTCACTAATATTTCCAAATTTTGAGGTCCATNCTTGGCGATAGGATCGACCAAAACTCCTATGGCCAACCATGAATTATTACCCCCAAGCTCGTCCATAACATAAGAGTTATCCCAACCATAAAACCCTGTACTAATTGCTAATGCTCGCTCAACACCTGCGGCTTTCATTTGGGCTTTTAAGTGTTTAGCAGANCCCTCTATGCTAGGTTTATAGCCGGATGTTGGATCGGCCAGTGGATAGAGTTGTGTATTGAGTGTCATGAGGTGGGTATGGCTGTCGATGATCGGCATATAGTTTTCTCTGTCGATTTGTTTTTATGNAGTAAATGGACCTTTGGGGATTAGTCTTGAAAAATACAGCAATGTTTTTTCGAGCTAACTACGAATGATCAATTTAGGGTTTCCAACAATCATCGGTATATGGAAGGCGTGAAAAGAGNTGCATTCTGTAGGGCGTTGCGTTTTCGAGCCAAGCGCTCGGAATCTTCTGAGTATATCTATGCGGTGGACCAGCCTCTTTGAATATATCGATATTGAATATCCGGTGAGCTTGGGGTGATTCAAATGGTTTGGATTCTATGGCATGGAACATGCGTGCATTTAGATAGACCATACTACCCGGTGGTGCANTTAGTCGGACTTCTTTGAGTGTGCGTCCAACGATTTTATCGTAGGTNCCTGCTAACATCTTTTCAACGATTTCTTCGTCTGTTGGCTTAACATGATGGCTGCCGGGAATTACTTTTAGGTTTCGATCCCCTTTTTTGAACCCATTCGGATAATACAGTATCTGGATGTAATATTTCTCTCTCTCGTGGTGATTTATCGGGTATTCATGGTTCCAATGGTGATTATCTTGATGATATTTTCCTGGTCCAACACCTCGAGGCGCGATATTTAGAGCGGAATGACAGAAATGATAGTGATCACCGATAGTTTTTTGAAGTAATCTGGTTATAAAGGGATCGTCAATTAATGCGTGTCCGACAATTCCTCGTTCATTCCACGGGCGAACAAAATAGGGTTGTGGTTCAGTTGTGTCTGCATAGTTTGCGCTGTTTAGGTATGCTTGAACNTCTTTGCTATTTTCAATTTCATTAATTAGTGCTTTCCTCGAGCCATCTTTTAGAATGTCTGGGAAAAAGATATAGCCATCTTCATGAAATGATTTCACATTTGCTTCTGTTNGTTCATCAATTCTNAACAGCGAATTCAAAGAGGCCTCCTAGCGATAATGNGNTTTNTCGATAAGGTGGTATTCCAAAAGGTGTCCTCGAGCTCCTATATAGAAAATTCCCGGTTTANCTTCTACGATCTGATATAAGTCCGAAATGGGTGGAGTATCTAGGTAGTTTATTTGGTGAGTGCTTACATCTAACTGAAAAACATCAGTTCTTGTGCAACCGTAAATATTTCCATCCACACCGCAGGTCAGGTGGATGATACCGTAGGTTTCAGGAACTCCCATGAGTGGTGTGCCCTTTGATCGCATCGTCCAGCGATGAATCACTTGCCGTTCTTTTATAGAAAATGCAAATAATTGCCCATTGCTTGCTGAACCATATAGCAATTTAGATTTTGTACTGATAGCCAGAGAAGTAACGGCTACGGCGTTAGGTATGGGTATACATTCGAATATTCGCTTTTCACGGTTTACATCAAAGAGATAAAGTAAACCTTCGGTTGTTGTTTCTATACAGCCTCGTCCACCTGAGATACTTGTTCCACCGTACACATAATGTTCGTCTGAAGTTATACTTTGAATCGATTGATTTTCATCGCGGAAAACAAAAATTTCTTCAGTGGATGGTTTGAATCGAGCCATTCCCCCTCCTGGAATTCTGTAATTTGCGCGACAGGCGATATAAATATTGTCGTCGGGACCAATCGTATATTCGAATGGACGATTCATATCTGCGCCAAGATGACCGAAATTACGGGGGTTTGAATTCGGGTCGATACCCTCTTTTTCTGGTAATGGATTCCATGGTTTTTCCGGGTCATAAACTGCCCAATAACCGCCGCCATAACTGCCCATGTAAACTTTACCCGCATGCCCAATAACATCGTAAACCTCCCCACTACCCCAGCCTACGCGTCCCAAATCTGATAAGTCTCGCATCTCAGGATCAAAACGAAAAACGTGCATTGAAATAATAGTACTACCGTAAATTGCTCCATCCGTTCCACGATTAAGTCCGCAGATGTCTGTAGCAACGCGTGGCTGATATTCACTCGTCTTCTTCTTTCCATCCACCGTATAGTTGGGTTTTATGCGAAACTCAGCTTTAATTTCACGCGTTACGGGATTGGAGAAGACAGGTTTAGCAGGAAGCTCGTTTGAAATTATACGAGTCTGATTTGTTTCAGGGTTATATGCTACCTGTGCGGCTGGGTCACGTGTAATTGAGCAAATGATTTCTCCATGGATAGATTCGTAACGTGGATAACACCAAATATGTTGTCCTGTAATGATTGGATCAGGGGCTTGGCACCCACAGTCTTTCCAGACCCCTTCGAAACTGCTAAAGCGAAAAAGGTGTCCATGAGGATGTGAGCCGATATAGATATTGCCCTCAGAGCCTATCAACGGTGAACCTGCAAAACGTTGGTCGGCAGTAGCGGGAAATCCATGAGAAGTTAACTCTCTAGTTTTGGGATCCCAGGATAGAAGTAGATGGCCCGGTTGATAGAGTCCGTGGTTGGTTGCTACCCACAATTTTCCAGTT
>NZPK01000131.1 GCA_002693325.1 Gemmatimonadota bacterium
CTTCATCTGGACCCGTAACAACAAGCCCTCCTGCTATGTCCTGTACCCATGAAACAGCCTGATGATATCCGTTGGCAAAATGGTACTTTGCCAGATTTGTCTTAGTTATATCTGGAACGACAGCGCCTGTGTCCTGTTTTAAACAATCATGCGCAGCTGCGAGGCTCAAACCGCGAACAGTTTCAGTGTACGTTATTAGTTTTGTGAGTTTGTCTCTTACGTGACTAGCCTTAGCTATTCCGTTATAGTGAGCCAGCAGTGCTGCTGCTCCGATAAATAAATCACATAAGGGCGGCTTATACGATACTGCCGTAAAACGATGATACTCAACAAAGGTATTGGCTAATGGACCAGCATATTGCCATTCACCTTTTAAAAATACATTTTCATTGGGTATAAAAACATCATCAAAAACAGTTAGGGTATCTATCATTCTATGACGAGAGCTGACAGGGTGATGAAAAGAACTAATCGGTGGAGATCCGAATGGACTTGCTATTAATTTGAGGCCCGGCGCGTTTACCGGTACTGCAAACGAAACAGCATAGTCTCCGTCATTTTCTCCAAAGGCTCTAGTAGGCAAAACAATAATTCGATCAACGTAAGGCGCACAGGTCGTATGCGCTTTTGCACCCCTAACAACAATCCCATCAGCTCTTTCTTCTACAATTCGGACATAATAATCAGCGTGTTCCTGATCAGAAGGCAGTAACGACCTGTTTCCTTTCACATCCGTTTGAGCTACTGCCAAACTAAAATCATTGACTTTGCACTGCTCAAGAAAAGCTCTTAATCGATTCCGGTATTCAGTCCCAAATTTAGAATCGACTTTGTTGGTGATAAGATCTAAAGCAAATATCGCGTCGCTACCAATTTCTTTTATCAATAAAACAACAGCATCAGCAAGTCGCGTGGACTCTTCAATCATTCTTCTTCTGTTTAAAAGATCTTCAGTAGTTTCAGGGATCTTAAAATACCGACTGCAAGGCTGGTTTAGGTCTGGATCATGCCAAACATATAAGTCTCGGTGTTCAGGGTTCTCTGCTAACTCGTAATCTAAAGATACGTGCTCTACTCCAATACCAAGATCCTCATGCGCAACAATATCTTTAATCTGCTTTCCTTTGTAATAAATTACTCTACCGTCTTGAAGACCTTCTTTAAATTCAGCCGGACTTCTTAAAGCCATAATTAATCTCCATCATTTAGTTTCTCAATTGCTTTCCAGTTTTGAGGGTATGAGCGATGCGNTCTCGTGTTTTCTNAGTCTTAGCTAACATACGAAACGCGTCCCTCTCTCCGGTTAATATTTCATCATGTGACACNTTTCGTTCCTGTCCGCTATCGCCACATACCACAGAAGCAATCGCCCTTCCGACAATCATATCATGCTCGGTAATTACCTTATCTTCGAATTTACTCTCAAGCCATTTGATAATCATATCAGAACCACTTGCTCCCGTCACTTTTACCGANGATGCAGNCGTACGGGATGNATCTGATTGTTTTACTATAGAAGCTTTTTTAATAGCATTTGCAAGCGGGTTTTGGCTACCAATCTGTATGCCATCCTCTTCTAACAGATATCCGGACTTCCTCGCAGAAAACGCGTTTTGACTCGGCATCCCCATAAATAGAATTTTGAACTCATCAAGTAAATCAGCCCCTGCAGCAATTCGTTCAACTCGGTGTAGAATTCCTCCACCGGAAGGAACAAGACCTACTCCACTTTCTACCAAACCAACGCGAGCTTCGGAAGAAAGAATTCGTGAATGTGCTGCTAAAGAAAATTCACATCCTCCGCCTAAACACAGACCGTGTACTGAAGCAATAATTGGTATAGGACTATTCCTTATTTTCTGCGTTGTATGTTGAAACTCCAATAAAAATTGCTCAAGTGNNTNTTCACCTTGATCACATAAATCGAGAATGTATCGCAGATTTGCACCAGCTGAAAAATTATCACCCTGACCACACAGAACGAATGCCCGAAAATCCGAATAAGAAAGAGCCTTGTGTATAGCTTCTAAAGAAGCAATCCCAAGTGCGTTTAGCTTCCCCTTTAGAGTTATAACNCCCACACCTTGACCAACATCAAAAAGATCGCCTCCATCTTTATTAAANACTGTAGTATTCGCATTCAACATTTTAGCNTTATTATTAGGACCAGAAACCCGTTCCCAGGATTTACTGGAAGGACTGAAAACTTTATTAATTTCCACACCTTGGTATATTTTACCGTCCGATGCANGCTTGTTTAAAATCTTCAACCACCCAATNGTCTGCGAATTAGAGATTTTCATTGCTTCTTCAATTCTATCTCGCCCCAAAGCGTCCCAAATTTCAAAAGGGCCTAATTCCCAGTTAAACCCATATTTCATAGCCTGATCTATCGCATAAAANGATTCNGATATCGATTCACTATGGATAGCCGTATAGAAAAGCAGTTCGGATAAATGTTGCCGAAGAATAGGTCCCCANTTACCTGTATTATCCCATACATCGGNAAAATTNTTAGCGACNNNTNGCCGTTTATTATCAAGACCGTGCAAATTTACAGCCTNAANCGGCTCATATTCCATTGAATGCAAATTAAGAGCTAAAATAGAGCTACCGTTTTTTCGATAAAAACCCNCTCCNCTTTTAATACCCAACAATCCTTTAGCCAACATCTTTTTAATGCATTTTGGTGTCTGGAGTGATTTTATTCCGAGTTCCGAAGTTTCAGANATCAGGCTAGTCTNTGCCACAAANTGAAGNGTNTCGATACCAATTAAATCACAGAGGCGAAGGGTTGCACTTGACGGACGTCCCAATAATTTTCCAGACAATGCATCCANNTCAGGAACAGTGNTATTGTATTTTTCCATTAGATGTATGAGCGAGTAAATAGAAAAGACACCCAATCNATTCGCTATAAAATTAGGTGTATCACGAGCTTGAACGACGACTTTGCCTAAATCCGAATTTAGGAATTCTGAAACTTTTGAGACACAATTCAAATCCGTTTGTGGTGTAGAAATGAGTTCAACCAATCGCATTTGGCGAGGAGGATTAAAAAAATGAACACCAAAAAACTGTCTTGAAAAGTTTTCAGATCGGCCTTCCAAAAGCTTAGAGATAGAAAGNCCGGAAGTATTACTCGTAATGATAGGAAGATCTACACCCTCATTGTCTATCTTGGCTAATACTTTCTTTTTGACATCTAAATCTTCAACAACTGCTTCAATAATCCAATCTACTTCAGTAAAAGATGAAAGATCTGAAATAGCACCACAAACAATCGATTGAGCATGGTCAGGCAGATAAAACGGTGATTTTTTCGAATCTAAAGACGATATCGCATTTTGAGCTTTTGATCCTGGAGGCGTTCCATCTTCATCAACATCNAACAGAAACACTCGTTTACCAACTGCAGATAATAAAGCCGCTATCTGTACACCCATAACCCCGGCCCCCACCACAGTTACAGACTGGGGCCAACTTTTCACGGGATGTTTACCTCCACAATTGGGGCACTTACCCGCAAAATATTCTCAGTAATTATTAANTTCTCTTCGTTTTTCACCTGATCTAAAGCAGAGGCAAGGTCCGAAACACGGTCAAAAGCACCAAGCGTTAATAACTGCAGGACCCACAAAGGTGAATATCCCTCTTGGTTGGGCAGGCGTGTTGCTATATTATGAGTTAATCCTTTACTACCAGGCTCAACAGCAAAACCATCTAATTCGTCTCTATTATTCTCAAAAAATGCATACATTTGTGGTGTATTAACCTCACCGGCACCGTAATCGATAAGCACGGGTGAAAAACGATTTTCAAATAACAAATAATGTACGATCTGTCCTGCATACCAACCCTGTAAGGGAAGGTTGATTTCCGTAGAGGAAAAACGCTTGCGAGCCCTTGAACCCATGGGAATCATGACGCAATGTTCAACCANTTCCTCAGACTTTATTTCCCATCCACCGTCAAAAATATCTTCAACACTTGTGATTGAATTGGGAACGTAATCTACATCATCAATACGCACTGTATGTAACAACCAAAAATCACTGTAACCTTCTTCTCCGGGAACTTGATCAAATACAGGAAGCTGATCGGAAATTTTGTAACCACGTCTATCAACAAATTCGTACACTGAACCAGGGGATCTAGGTCGAACGTCAAAGTTGTAAAACCCAACTATTTCGCCATTGGGNCCAAAACCACGCTGAAAAAANGGCTCTCTATCGAAATCTATTGGTTCGTTGGGCCCGGGAAGAGTCTCATCCTCGCTTCTTCTAAAAAATAAGCCCATCTCATCACTAAATCGGTCAACTACGACCGACGGAAGGTACGATGGGAAATTAGCAATAATTTCAACTCCACCACCGACGACTTCGACAGTTAATCTTGCTAACAAAGTTTCCCTTATATCGGACAACGAAATTTTTTCGTATATGACAACAGAATCCGCACTATACCCCTTTAAAAGAAAAGGCTGATNGGTGCCAGTAGGAATATCATTAACAATCTGCTCTAATTTACCAGACATCGAGAAAGTGCCAAGAAGNGTATCCGAATCTACTCCACCAAAAATTTCTAATTGAACCACNTCGGTTGGAAAAACNGCAATCAACTCTATGCTTCCTCTCAACCNTTCCATTTTGATNGNCACCTGCTGATCATCAAAGGAATCACCAAAATTAAGCGTATCCTGACCAATAAAAGTCAAGATACCTCCCGCATCAAAAGCTTGAATTTTTATAAATTTTTCTGTAGCCGTTTCAATATTGTTCAAACGAACCCGACCCGTCGTCCCAATGAGATCCATTTTACCGTCGACACTGACATCAGTAGTTAAATCGGCTACCTGGTATTGAATTTCTATAATTCGATCCGTGAGGTCATTCTTCTGTAATTCAGTAAATTCGGCAAGAAGAGAGAACGATACCGTACCTTGAGTGATTACAGGATCAGATGGATTGGCACGATCAACCTCTCCACATCCCGACAATGCAAATANCAGAATATAGAAGCTGCCAAATAGCGAAAAAAAATAATTTGAAACCACGATTTTCATAAACGTAAATTGCACTCTGATTCCATTAATTTAAGCAAACTAAGTGAACTCCATTTTGAAAACGATGTCACTCATTATCTACTTTAGCGTCGGACTTACCCTGATTTAAAACTTCCGAACCTATAGTATCGTGTGTTTGAGATTCAACATTATCCTTAAACATCTCTGGAAATGTTTTNTGAANNATCCAAAAAATTCCTGATCCAATAGCAGAACCCACAATAATCCAATACATCGTCTTACAAAAAGGTTGAACCCACTCTGCNTCGGANATTGTAGTTGCCGCAATAATTGAAACAAATGCGACTAAAACAATACCCGTCAAAAATCGACCAAGAGCTTTATAAACAAGCTGGAAGTCTCCCATTTTACATCCCTCACTTTTATATCAAGTTTATCGGCATCATGGATATTTACTGAACGATATTAAACTACCATGCGCTCCATATTCATTTACGATCTGCGACCCATTCGAGAGAAGAAATTCTAACCTTTTCATCTAACGATTGTATCGTTTCTATGTTATCCGGTTTTTCATGCCCATGACGGGATAACATATCTGCATTTAATTGGTATATATCTAAGAATGAAATTTTTCTATCAAGAAACGATGCGACAGAAACTTCATTCGCCGCATTTAGGACGGTTGGGGCTCCTCCTCCGTCCCGTCCGGCCGCATAACACAGTTCCAAGCATGGAAAATTATCGCGATCAGGCTCAGAAAAACTTAACTTATCAATTTTGGTTAAATCTAAAGAACCAAGAGAAGAAGCTGATCTTAGAGGATACGTTAGAGCATATTGAATNGGCAGTCGCATATCAGTTTCCCCCATGTGTGCCAGCATACTACCATCAACCAATTCCACCAAAGAATGCACAACAGATTGAGGATGTATTACTACTTCAATCGAATCAATAGGAACATTAAAGAGACACGCAGCCTCAATAACTTCAAAGCCTTTATTCATTAATGTGGCAGAATCAACAGATATTTTATCTCCCATCTTCCAGGTAGGATGCCTTAAAGCTTCTTCGGGAGTAATGTGATACATCTCTGACTTCTTTCTGCCTCTGAATGGTCCACCTGAGGCAGTAAGGATAATCTTCCGAAGTGCCTGATCTTCTTCACCNTGTAAGCATTGCCAGATTGCATTCGGTTCACTATCAAGGGGCAANACTTTNCCCCCATATTTTTGAGCCGTTTCCATAATGAGCGANCCAGCCATAACTATCGGNTCTTTGTTTGCTATAGCTACAATCTTACCNGCCTCCAACGCAGCTAATGTGGGACGAAGTCCTACAGATCCGACTAAACCATTCACAACAATATCTACGTCACAATGACTTGCCAGAGCAATAAGTCCATCAATTCCACTCAGAACTTCACCACTAAAGTTNTTGGCCAAAGAAGGTATACCATCTGCGTCTGCTACACATACATAGGGCGGNTTCCACTCNCGCAAACACTCTGACAACTTTTCTAATCGGTAACCACCACTTAGTCCAAAAACTTTAAACCGATCCCCAAGATGCCTTAGAACATCAAGAGTACTATCACCGATCGATCCAGTTGCTCCTAGTACGACAATATTTTTCACATTAAATCGACTTTTAATTAGCCGCTACGGTTTTTCGATCTTCTCGAGAGACTCCATTNCTCCGATNGCCACCTCTCCTGTTATTTCCTGAGTTACGCGGCCCCCGACCATTGCGATTACGTCCAACATGCCTAACTGAGCGAGTTTCACGAACTACCATTACTTTAACTTCTCCAGCAAAAGTAAGTTCGTTTTTTACTCTTTCAGCAATCTCAAAAGCAAGGATCTCAGCATCATCATCTCCTATCTGGTCGCCTTTGACCATCACTCGAATTTCACGACCGGCATTGATAGCATAAACATCTCTAACTCCCGTAAACGAATTTGCCACTTCTTCCAAACGCATAATTCGCTGGGCATAACCCTCCAGATCCTCCCTCCGACCACCCGGCCTAATTGACGAGATCGTATCAGCCGCTTTAACAAGAAAACAAATAGCCGACATACGCTCATTATCTTCATGGTGTTCAGCTATAGCCTCTTTAACAATCGGGTGCTCATTAAATCGATTACCCAACTCTATACCCAGTTCAACGTGAGAGCCTTCCATTTCTCGGCTTACCGTTTTACCGATGTCGTGGAGTAAACCTGCCCTCTTAGCTAAATTCACATCTAAGCCCACCTCNGCAGCCATTAAACCGGATAAATGGGCAACTTCTAGACAGTGTTGCAATAAATTCTGGCCAAAACTAGTACGATATTTAAGCATACCCACTGATTGAGGAAGTTCTGGATGATGGCGNCTCGCTTTAATTTCTGTCAACGCCTTTTTACCTTCGGAAATCATCTCCTTTTCTAAAGCCTTTTTGCACTGACCAACAACATCTTCGATCTTACTCGGTGTAAAGCCACCATCTTTAATCAGCTTTGTCATAGCACGAGACGCTACTTCCCTTCTGGCTGGATCGTAGGAAGAGAGAATTACTGTTTCCGGCGTATCGTCAACAACAACCTTNACACCGGTAGCAGCCTCAAATGATCTAACGTTGCGTCCCTCTTTCCCAATGATCCTACTCTTAACGCCTTCGTTGGGTAGAGGAACACTTGACGTCGTCACTTGAACGGCCTCATCGACAGCACACCGCTGAATAGCCATAGCTATGATCTTTTTGCCTTCGCGTTCAGATTCTTCTTTTGCCCGTACTCTTTCCGCGCGAATAATCGCAGCAGATCTGGCTTTTACATCGTTAGAAACTTTTTCAATCAGATGCTCACGTGCCTCGTCAGCACTGATACCAGACAACAATTCTAGCTTCTGAACATAGTCATCGATCTTGGCAGTTAATTTTTCTTCTAGCGAAGTAGCTTTTTTCTCGCGTTTTTCTAAATTACGCTCTTTCTGTTTGATTTTGTTAACGTCTACGCTTAACTCTTCACGACCTTGCTGAATATCCGTTTTGGAACGTAAAATCTCGTTCTCTTTTCGCCCTAATACCTTTTCTTTCTCTAACAACTCTTCAAGCTTAACCGCATGCTCACTAAACAATTTTTCTTTCTGTTCTAGCAGTTGGATACGCTCCAAACGATCTTCTTCAGAAAACTCGTTCCTTATGCGTTTTTCCACATCTTTTCTTAACGATGCCTGCCGACGACGCCATAGTATGTTAGCCAACGCAAAACCAAAAAGTATTCCTAACACAACTAGGCCAACACCCGGCAACAAAACCATCATATCCGAATTCATTGTTGACCAAATCCTTTTTTTAACCGCAAGATACTCTATTTCCTTAACAACCGATACCAAAAAAATGCTAAAAACTTCAAATTCGGGCTTTTTCAAGCACCTCCCGTATCATTGAATTTCTAGTTTTTTCTTCCGACCACAGTTGTTGATATTCNGACGCCAAGGTATCTATGGGGTCGAAATAATAGAAGTGATTACCTGGACGAACAGAAGGACTAGTAAAAACAGCGACACCTGTATCGGGATCGTAGTATTCGTAGGAATGAACATTACGTTTACCTCCACCCCCCATCGTATCCAATACAAAATTCGGCGTATTATANCCCGCCGTAACCCCACGAACCTTCTTTTCTAAATCCAAAGCGGTTTGAAGCGTAGTACGAAGATCTTCAACCCCGCGAACCATATCGTGTAAAAATACGTAATAAGGCTTTACTCCTATCCAACCCAACCTCCGCACTAGTAACTGCATCGTATCGAAATTATCATTAACGTTTCTTTGTAGAACCGTCTGATTGCGAACAACCATCCCCTCGTGTATGAATGGCTCCAATCCAGACTTTGTAATAGCTGTGATCTCATTCGGATGGTTAAAATGCGTATGAAGAGCGATCTCTTTACCCTGTTTACGCCCTTGAACAGCTAAATCAATNAGCGAGTTTCTCCAATCATGGTCCATCAATAGTTTTTGAGGCATTACGGCNGGCGCTTTAGTAGCAAAGCGCATTCGCTGAATATGAGGAATATCAATCAATCGCTGACCGATATAAGANATGCTGTCCGCTCTTAAATTAGCTACGTCTCCACCACTTACCACGATATCTTCGATCTCTTTGTGTTCCTCGACATACAAAAAAACGTCTTCCCATCTTTCGCGCTGCGCACCAAAATGAATTTTTTCNACGTCTTCTGTNTCNAAACCTATAGCGTAAGANCGTGTACAGAATCTACAATAGACAGGACATTTATCTAAAGCCAAAAATAACGCCCTATCCGAGTAACGGTGAGTAAGTCCAGAGACTGGNGAATCTTCGATTTCGTTAAGAGCGTCAAGGTGCAAGTTTGGATGGTCTTTTTTGGCAGTTGAAGCCAAGGGCAAAAACTGAATGCGCAACGGGTCTGAATGTGGATTCTCCCAATTGATCAGAGAAAGAAGATATGGCGAAATTCGTATACTCATTGGAGACCGACTGATTCCAGCTTCTACATCAGTATAGAATCCATCATCAACTAAATCACCCAACACTTGCCTCAATTTATCCACACTCGTCACACAGTTACGACTTTGAAATCGGTGGTCATTAAATTCCTTCGAATCTAATTCAGCGTAGCAAGGTATTGACCGCCAAAACTCCTCCTCTAATAAATCCCTATGAGTGAAGTCACTCAACAAATCAGCCGGTATCGATGAAGTTTGGCCTTCAATTTCAGATTGAATCATTTAATTTCTACACCCCTGTTTTTTCTGATTATTTCCGAATAAGCTCAAAAAATTCATCTCGGACCCGTTGTTCCTCGAAACATCCCCTTATTGCAGAAGTACTAGTCGCAGCACCAACTTTCTCAATGCCTCGCATTTCCATACACATGTGCCTGCCCTCTAAAACGGCAATCGTTCCCTTAGGCTTCAGTTTGTCATCCATGAAGTCGACAATCTGTTCGGTTAAGCGCTCTTGGAGTTGAGGACGCCTTGCAAAATAATCTACAATCCTCGCAATTTTACTTAGGCCGATGATCTTTTCGCTGGGTATATAGGCTACGTGGGCCTGGCCAAAGAAAGGGATCATGTGATGCGAACAAACAGAAAAGTAATCTATATTACTGACAACGACCATGTTGCTATACTTCTCTTCGTTAGGAAAAACTGTAATTTTTGGATCAGCGTCGGCTTGTAATCCCCGGAATATCTCAAGATACATCCTGCCTACGCGCTCGGGCGTATCCTTAAGATGAGGATCCGTCAGGTCGAGTTCCAGAACTTCCATGATTTTAGAAAAATGATGCGCGATTTCATCAGCCTTGCGCTGATTGTCACCAACCAGCCAGCTGGGCTTTGTATCATGATCGTGATCGTGATGGTGAGCGTGACTCATTTTGTCCTCACATAAAAATTAAATTTATACTACATTATGTTGCTAAACAATATTTTACAGTATTCTAAAAACAAAA
>NZPK01000132.1 GCA_002693325.1 Gemmatimonadota bacterium
CACGATTTTTTAACTTCTGCATATATCGTAGCAGTTTGGTCTCCGAGGTACACGACATAAATACCGAATTTATGAAGAAGTCATCTGGTCTATCTAAGCAGTCCGATAAATCATACTCTATATTTTTCAATTCGTCTGTGCATATTGTGTCATTCGTAATTGCCTGAAATAATTTTGGCAACTCAGACCATTCGGTAGCCTCGTCCAAAGTTATTCCAATAGTATTTCTATCAAGATGACGAACATTAATTTCAGCTAAATCCAGACGGGATGTAAGTTCAGCGTTCTGTTTTTCAGTTGGTTCTACACAAATGGTATCAAAATAGTTGATCGTATTAATTTTACAGCCAGATTTCGCAAGAGCATCAGCTAAAGCCCGAGCCTTAGAATGCACACAATAGGCTATGTCACGCAATCCCTTAGAGCCATGATAAATTGCATACATAGTTGCTACTATTGCAGGAAGTGCTTGCGCCGTACAAATATTACTAATGGCTTTCTCGCGTCGAATATGTTGTTCACGTGTCTGTAATGCCATCCTAAAAGCAGGATTACCATCGCTGTCTATTGAGGCCCCTATTATTCGGCCCGGAATAAACCGTTTGAACGATTGCTTCGTGGCAAAAAATGCAGCATGTGGTCCGCCATTACCCATGGGCATACCAAATCTTTGCATAGAACCTATTACTGCATCAGCGCCTAAACTACCAGGAGCGGTAAGAACTGACAAAGCTAGAGGATCTGTTGCGTAGACAATATTGGCACCAACCGAGTGCAAATCCTCCGTTATAACACTATAATCTAATATTTCAC
Organism: Gemmatimonadota bacterium; assembly: GCA_002693325.1. Lineage (GTDB taxonomy): Bacteria > Latescibacterota > UBA2968 > UBA8231 > UBA8231. The sequence continues at coordinate 814 of NZPK01000132.1, forward strand.
CAGTTGTATTCGGATACTGTACAATACCTCCGAAAAAAGTATCTTCTACCTCGAAGGCGTCGTAGCTTCCTAATTCAATACTCCATCCCCTTGCTTTCGCTCTAGTTTTAAGAACTGCTATAGTCTGCGGATGACATTGAAAATCGACAAAAAATTTCGATGCATTCTTATTTTTTCGACATATATAGAACATAGCCATTGCCTCGGCGGCCGCAGTAGCCTCATCTAACAATGAGGCATTACTTAATTCCATACCTGTCAGTTCACATACTATCGTTTGAAAATTGAACAATGCCTCTAATCGACCTTGAGATATTTCGGATTGATAGGGCGTATATTGGGTATACCAACCCGGATCTTCCAAGATATTTCGTTGGATAACCGTAGGTGTCAAACTGCTAACATAACCCATACCAATGTAGGACCGAAAATTTTTATTCATAGAGGCTATAGATTGAGCATATTTGAGAAATCCGTTCTCACTCATCGGCTCCATTAGATCTAAACCATTTTGATCTTCCGTTAAACCTGGTAAAATACTATCGATCAATTCAGAAATAGAATTTTTATTTATTGCAACGAGCATATCACGAATATCGTCTGAATCTGGTCCTATATGTCTGTTCGCAAAATCCATATTTATCCTTTAATAAAATATCTCTCGACCATCAACCATTCGATTTCCTAACTTTTGATCTACGGAAAGGTAGCTTTCTAACACGAACCGGAGCCAACTTTCCACGAATATCGACAAATAAGTTATTCGCCGGACAAACAACTGAATGATGTAACCGAACAAGAGCAATCCCCTTCTCCAATATTGGTGACTGAGTTCCACTAGTAACAACCCCAACATCAACACCTTCTTGGTCAAAAACCCGGTAACCACTTCTTGGAATTCCCTTTTCTAACATTTCAATTCCAATTATACGACCATGTTTTCCGCTCAACCGCCTTTCTTGTAAACTTACCCCTCCAATAAACTCCTCGCTACGAGGCCAATCTATTGTCCATCCAATTCCTCCATCTAGGGGCGTTAATTCTTCAGATAATTCATTCCCATATAAAGCAAAACCCATCTCAATTCTTAAAATGTCCCGCGAGGCAAGCCCACAAGGTATAGCACCAGCTGCAATAAAAACCTCCCATATATCTTCAACATTTTTCGATTCAACTATAATCTCAAATCCATCTTCACCTGTATATCCATTTCGACTTAAAATAACCGGAATGCTGGCGAACTTAGACTCAATAAAATCGAAATACTTGAGTGATCCAGCTGGCTCCAGTGTGTGTTCTCTAACAATTTTCTTAGAAAGTGGCCCTTGGACGGCCAAAATACAGTATTTGTCAGAACGATCTCTGACATTGAGGTCTGAAAACGTTTGAGATTGTCCTTTGATCCATTCCCAATCAACGCTTGTTCGTGACGCATTTACTACTAATAAAAAGTCACGTTCCCCAATACTGTAAACAATTAGGTCGTCAACAGTACCTCCAGTGGCATTGCACATAGGAGTATATTGCAGTTGTCCAATTGAAAGTCGGTCGNTCCGTAGAGGAAGAAGATACCGCAGAAAATTTAGAGCGTTTGCACCGCTAATAAAAAATTGGCCCATATGTGAAACATCAAAAAGACCACATTTGTCCAATACTGCCCGATATTCAATCTGAATACCGTCATAATAAATTGGCATTGTCCAGCCAGCGTATTCATCAAACTTGNCATTTAATTGTCTGTGCTGATCGAAGAGAGCAGTGGATTTTTTGTTATTCGTTGGCGAATAGGCTGAAGACATACCTAATTAGTCTCCATGTAAANAATTAGTTTGCCTGTATACTANTCCATACNACTTTAGCGCNTTCACGTAACTCATCGATGCCACCATCATTCTTTATGAAATAATCTGCACGACTCCGTTTAATATNGGNGTCAAGTTGCAAAGACATGCGATTTTCAATTTCGCTTCGAGACAAGGAACTCCTATCGGATGCTCTTTTAATACACTGTTCTCTATCTGCACTAATGGTTACAACCGTATTNACAAATCCCTCTAATTTCCATTCGAATAAAAGTGGAGCGTCAAATACGACAATTTTATGAGAAAGCTTTGCCTCTTCCAACCTTTTACAAAAAATATTGATTAAAGGCTCTTTGATGATATTGTAATATTTTTTTAGGGAATTACGATTCCTGAACACAACAGCACCAAGTTTGGNCCGCCATATATTGCCAGAACCATCAGTTATTTCAGCACCATATTGATTTTTGACAGCATTTACAATTTCGGGCGTAGATATAAAGTCGTGAACTAAAGAGTCAGCATCAATTAAAATACCACCCCATTTCTGGAAAAAACCACTCACGGTACTCTTTCCAGATCCAATCGCTCCAGTTACTCCTATAACGATACTGCCTTTCGATGACATATTGATAAACACCTACAATACGTTTCCACCGCAAATCAANAAATTTTGGAAATTTACTTACCCTTTANCAGTTTAAAAAAANCACCATCTGCCGGTAAAATAACTTTAGTTTGAGAATCAAGAGCTGTCTCATATGCTTCTAAAGTTCGCGTGAATTTGTAAAATTTGCGACCATCATTATACGCGTCTGCGTATATTGCCAATGCATCTGCATCCCCGGCACCACGTATTCGTTGAGCTTCTTCTTCTGCTTCAGCAAGGATCTGAGCAGCCTGAAGATCTGTTTCCGCTCGGATGGTCAATGCCTGCTCTTCCCCTTCCGAACGATATTGCATCGCCTCACGGTTTCGCTCAGCGCGCATTCGGTCAAAAACTGCCGCTTCATTCTCTGGCGGGAGATCAGCTCGTTTAATTCGGACATCAACAACCTCTATCCCGTAACTTCTCGCTGCTTCGTCTGAACGTTCCGTCACAAGAGCCATCAAATCTTCTCGATTTTCCGAAACAATTTCGGACAATGTGTGAAGACCAAGTTCTTTCCGCATTTCCGAAAAAATTATATCGTCCAATCTCGACAGTCCTTCACCTTCCGTTCTCAAGGCTTGTAAAAAAAGAAGTGGGTCGGCAATTCGCCACCGAGCATAGTTATCTAAAACCAGAATTTTCTTATCTTTAGTATAAATGGGTTCGGGGGTCGAATCGTAATCCAGAAGCCAATCTTCAAATACGCGCGTTTTCTCAAGAGGTGATTTGAAATGAAGACCTGGATCTTTTATAACACGCTTGGGTTGGCCAAATTCCGTCACTACCACTTGCTCCCACTCGTTTACAGTAAATATAACGGTGTTAGCTAAAAATACAGCACCAGCCAGAACGGCTACGAGTACGCCTATTGGAGTCTTCATTTACGGACCTCCTGTCCTCCTAAATTAAGTACATTCAATAATCCACCCTTGCCATCATTCTCAACAATATACTTGTCAATTTTTGGGAGAATTCGTTCCATCGTTTCTAAATAAAGTCGCGTTTCGGTTACATCCGGCGCTTTCTTGTATTCGAGGTATACCTGCTTAAACCTATCTGCATCACCCTTTGCTGCCCGTACTCTTTCAAACTGGTATGCCTCTGCAGACCTTAATACGCGTTGCGCTTCGCCTCGAGCCTTTGGTATGACGTCGTTTTGGTATCCTTTCGCCTCGTTAACTAATCTTTCGCGATCTTCTTTGGCGCTAGCAACATCTTTAAAAGCAGCGTCAACCTGCTCGGGGGCGCTAACGGTTTGTAGTTGTACTGTCTCAACAGCTAATCCGCAATCATAAATGTCAAAAGCGCCCTGCAACTCNTCTTTGNTTTCTGTTTGGATCTCTAACTTTCCCTCCGTCAAAGCTTCATCAATCGTGTGACGACCGACGACCTGCCGCAGAGCAGCTTCAGCCGCATCGTGAACTAAACCAAAGCTATTGCCGTTATTCCCAAAAACTCCGAGCCCCTGAGCAGAAAACAACGCTTTCGCCACGTCAGTTACTCGATATTGAACCACCATTTCAACGTCGATTATATTCTCGTCTCCAGTAAGCATCAAAGATTCTTTTGCTCTTTTAGAATAGCGAGCCGGCGGCCCAGGATCGATTGTACGAAAACCAATCTCATCACGATATACTTGAGTGACAGAAACAATTAGTGGACGTTCAATTGGAGTCGGCAGATGATAATGTAAGCCGGGGTCTACGATCGTACTAACCTCACCAAAACGGAGTACAACCGCTTTTTCATCGGGAGCGACTGTGTAGATCCCGCTCAGTAACCACAAGGCCACAAGAGCGNCGACGACGTACGTNANNGTACGNGGGGAAANATTGATAGGTGGCATTTGCTGCCGTTTAGGAAATTCGAATTGTTGAGACATAGGCCCCCCACAAAAAGGGTTGTTATTAGCATTTGATTGAAGAATTTACCAACCAGATTATACCGTGTCAACGTGGATTCTGATGGAACCGATCTATTGACACCTGCAACAAATTCGGTATCATTTCGTATTCAGAAACATTTAAAAGGAAAAACAATGGCTATAATACCAACTGTTATCGAACAAACCGGCCGAGGTGAACGTGGCTATGACATATTTTCTCGCCTTTTAAAAGAGCGAATNATTTTCATCGGAACACCNATAGACGATAGCGAAGCAAATGTAATAATTGCTCAACTGTTATTCTTAGCCTCAGAGGACCCGAAAAAAGACATCTCTCTNTACATAAATAGTCCAGGCGGCAGCCTGACCGCCGGCTTGGCAATCTACGATACGATGCAACATATACAATCTGACGTGGCTACTTTGTGCATCGGTCAAGCTTACAGCATGAGCGCCATACTATTGGCAGGNGGAGCACGTGGCAAACGCCACGCCCTACCCCATTCTCGATTAATGTTACATCAACCTTGGGGTGGAGTTGGAGGTCAAGCGTCAGATATAGANATTCACGCCCGAGAAATTATGAACTGGCGTACTCGTTTAAATGATATTTTAGTTCAAGATACTGGCCAATCACTACAAACAATCGAATCAGTTACTGAAAGAGATTATTTTCTTTCTGCAGAAGAAGGCGTTGAGTTTGGCTTAATTGATAGTTTACTGGTCAAAACTGAAACTGAAACCAATTAACTCAAGANAAATTGTTAAAGAAAAAATCAGAATGAAATGACTTGTTTCAAATCACTCGAACCCGTAGCTATCATTACTAAGCGATCGACTCCTAAAGCGATCCCCCCTGCGGGCGGCAAGCCTACTTCAAGTTGCATCAAAAACTTCTCGTCGATAGCGCATTCCTCTTGTTGAGATATTCGGGCNTCTACAAACCTTGCCCGCTGTTCTTCTGGATCGTTTAGTTCCGTATAACCATTAGCTAATTCAATACCGTTAATGTAAAGCTCGGCTCTTTCGGCAAAATTAGCATTTTCGTCACATTGACGGGCCATTGCAGCTAATTGGATGGGGTAGTCAATTAGAAATACGGCCCCTTGGTCTTTAAGCATAGGCTCAATTTTTTCAATCAGTACTTTATTAAACAGATCATCCCAGTTATCCGTCTCGTTGGCACTATTAAATCCAATTTCTTTTAATCGAGTATATAATTTATTCTGATCAAGACACACACCTAAATCAATTCCAGCCCATCTACGGAATGCTTCCAAAATCGTTATTCGCGGCCAGCTTTCGCAATCGATAATGGGATACAAGTCTTCTGGCAAGATTCCCCGAAAACGAGCCTCAGAGAAAATACTTTTAACTAATCGCTCTGTCTCATCCATGATAAACAAATAATTTGCATACATTCGATACCACTCAAGCATAGTAAATTCAGGATTATGCAGGGCAGATGACTCACCATTTCTGAAGCAACGCCCAATTTGAAAAATTCGTTCAAAGCCAAGTGAAAGCATTCGTTTCATGTGTGACTCTGGCGAGGTTTCTAAGTAATATTCGGTCTTTCCTAACGTTGAGAAAAAATTAGTTTTAAACTGTTCAATGTTAATATCAAAACCGCGAAGTTCGTTTAAATAAGGCGTCTCAATTTCAGTGTATCCATTAACCTCGAAAAACCTGCGGATGTCTGCTAGTATGTGACTACGATGTTTTAGAAGATTAAACTTGTTTCTATACCCGTGATATTCTTCCCAATCACCCGACNTAAAAGAGCGCTTAGAATGTACCAGGACTCGATAGGCCTTAATTGAATATACTCCGCACGAATTCAGGAATACATCTAGTTCTACAATGTCGCCAACATTAACGTAATTGGGAGGAGGAATTTCACAAAAGAGTTCCATTTCGCATGTTTCATCGTATAAACATACGTGATCAACAGAACAGGNTAACAACCGACCCCTTACGACNGCTTCAAANTGCTTTGTGGACCGTAAATTTNCCAGTGAACAGTGGTCAGAAAANTGNACAGAAGGGTATCTATGTCGGCTTTTCAATTTTAGGATTTCAACGACAATTTAAACATTTTTTGTGANAAACTGATTACAAGAGTAGACAGTTGAATCAAGCCGACTTTTTTGAATACGAATAAGTCGGCTGACTAATTTTTTCAATAAAATCCAACGTGATTTTGCATTCCTCAACATCCTGAAGACCAGGCAATTCGAACATAACTTCGAACATCACAGTTTCGAGGACTGCACGCAAACCACGGGCACCCATTTCTTTTGCTTTGGCAATTTCAACAACTCGCTCCAATGCGTCCAGATCGAAAGAAAGCCTGACACCATCCATTTCAAAAAGTTTTTGATATTGCTTTATCAATGCATTACGTGGACGCTGTAAAATATCCAATAAAACCAAATCGCTGAGTGGGTTCAGCGTACTAACTACAGGTAAACGACCGATCAACTCCGGTATCAAACCGAATTGAACCAAGTCCTCCGATTCGACATGACGAAGGATATTATGATCTGTATTTATTTCTTCACCCGCCCCTTTACCAAATCCCATAGATCGCTGACCTAATCGATGAGCAATTATTGTATCAAGGCCATCAAATGCTCCACCACAAATAAATAAAATATTTTTTGTGTTAATTTGAGTAAGTGGTTGTTCCGGATGTTTACGTCCTCCTTTTGGAGGAACTCCAGAAACAGTGCCTTCTAGTATTTTCAGTAATTCCTGCTGCACTCCCTCACCCGACACATCGCGCGTTATTGACGGATTCCCAGACTTTCGCGCAACTTTATCAATCTCGTCAATGAAAAGAATGCCTCGTTCCGCTTGAGGCACATCATAGTCTGCAGCCTGTAGTATCCTCACCAAAATGTTTTCAACATCCTCGCCTACGTACCCCGCTTCTGTTAAGACAGTAGCATCTACGATAGCGAAAGGAACATTCAGGAATCGAGCTAGTGTTTCAGCTAATAAAGTTTTACCAGTCCCCGTAGGACCAATTAGCAGTATGTTACTTTTTGAAAGTTCAACATCGCTGCTATTAGAATAGACCCTCTTGTAGTGATTATATACTGCTACTGATAAGGCTTTTTTAGCCCGATCCTGCCCAACAATGTGTTCATCTAAATGCGCTTTTATTTCGGCCGGTTTTGGAAGAGGTTCCTGATTATCTTTTGGATTTTTTTCCTGTTCCCCTTCCATGATACCATTACACAAAACGACACATTCGTTACAAATATGAACTGAAGGTCCCTGAATTATTTTTTGCACTTGCTCGACGGATTTCCCACAAAACGAACAATTTATCGGCTTCTGCTTTTTTAACATTACAATCCTATGAAAAATAACCCCTGCACGGTAACCATTTACTCGGCAATTTTGTCCGGTTCTTCTGTGATATCATCAGAAATCTGATCTTCACCATCATTGAAAGTACTCGTAGCCTGGTCGTTTGTCGCTTCGTCTTTTTCATCTTCCGACTCAGGTTCCTGCACCGCAGCATCTGGAGTATCATCAGAACCAGTTTTCATGACATTAATAGCCTGAAAACCTTTTTCTGAACGAGTAACCATAAATTCAACCTCGTCACCTTGCTCTAGACTCCTGTCCCAAGACGAAATATCACGCCAATGAACAAATACGTCAACTTTACTTTCCGTCGAAATAAAACCGTACCCCTTGTCGTTATTAAACCACTTTACTACACCTTTAATCCATGCATTTTCTGATAATGTTTCCGCCGACCCCTGAGGAACAGAAGAACCCACTGGCCCATCATTATGAATCATCTGTTTACCATGAAAGGTTTCAGGCTTAGGGATATCGATATGTTGAGAAAGCTCTTTAAGAACCTCATTACCTCCGGAGGCTGCTTCAGCCATCCATTCAAAAGAGGCCATCATGCCTATCACATAGGCACTATCTTCTCCATACAATTTTCTCGCGCTATTAATACGTTCCGCGAAAGCAACTATCACATCAGATTCTAACTCCAACAAATTGGCCAAAAATAATCTCCCGTTTGTACGAATACTCACCCAACTGCTTAGAAAGAAATTACACAATTTTAATAACTTGCATATTTCTTAATGTTTGTCAATCCCACTTTTTTTGTACCGCCATAATTAATCCCATAACTTATAGATAGCAACTTTTAACACCTGTGCTATTACTACGGAACATCATAAGAACCAAGAAGATCGTTTTTTTAATGGGGAAATTTCAAGTAAAGTCAAAAAGTTTTTTTGGCAACCAAATGAAACGTAAGGATCGATTCTTTAGAATAGGAGGAATTTAATAAACGGTTAGTTATAAGGACAACAACTCAAATTATCTTATCAACCAATTATACGGCAAACCTCTTACATATGAGATTAACAGAAAAATACTTATTCCCCATGCACTTCAACTATTTTCAGGGAAACTGGTTTTGACCGTATCTGTTATTTTCGTAAAATTACTATTTGAGTGTTTATGGACTCTATAAGATCTTATCTGAAGCAAATAAGGCTCGAAATGTGAATGATCGACAAATCAATTTTTATTTGAATTACAGGGTTTAGCGCATAGTTGTACTATCATTCGGTCCATTACAAATTTCTCTAATCTTCTGCCGTACGACCTTATCTGCCAATCTCCTTCTTTAAGGATACCTAAACAACGCCAAATTCTACTCGTACTAAAAGAACGCGACTGGTCTACATATGCCCGAGCAAAAAAAGGATGAACGCCGATGACTTTGGCAATTTCATCCGCACCATGCCCTTTTTCTAATTCAGCCTTTGCTTTCAAAAGTAGCAAATAATGTCTATCAATCATTTTTAACGCTATAGCAGGATGATTTCCTGTATTCAAAAATGTTTCTGCCAGTTTGAGAGCATCTTGGCAATTTCGTTCACCTATAGCATTCGCTAATTCGAAAACCGTTGCACCTCGAGTCGTTGAACAGAATCGTCGGACCAGATCCTCAGTGACAGTTTCTTTATCGGAAACACAAACAGCGATTTTATTTAATTCCTGTACAAGTTCCCCAGGTGAATTCCCAACATACATTTGAAGGCGAAGTATTGCCTTGGGTTCTAATCTGATACCGATGGCACGAGCCTGCATTTCTATCCACTGTGGTAAATTTTTGTCATATGGCACCCGAAAATCAATAACCGATCCAACATTAGAAGCCAGCTTAAATAATTTCAATCTGAAATCAACTTTTTCACTAACGAATAAAATGCAGCTAGTTTCAATAGGATTGAAAAGAATCGTTTCTAAATATTCTTTTGATGCTTGATCTAGTTTTTCGCAATCGTGCAGAGCTAAAACACGCCTTGGTGACATCAACGGATAGGATTCATAAGTAGATTTAAAACTTATCGGATCAAACCCTTCAGGATTATATGAATTAAAATTAAAGTCTCTCACGTTATCTGGAACTACAAAAGAAACCAGTTTTCGAAAAAACTTATCCCTACTTACTTCATCGCCACCGGTTATAACATAAACTAAGGAGACCTTACCATTTTTAGCCTCTAAAAGCAGGCCCTCTGCATTTGGCCTGGTTGAACGTTTAGGTCTATTCACCACGAACTTCATTCTCCTTTTCTTCGACATCAACAAATTCAGCATCTTCGA
>NZPK01000133.1 GCA_002693325.1 Gemmatimonadota bacterium
AAAATTATAGATCCAATACCGGCATTTCTTGCGATCTATGCGTTAGATGGCCGGATTATCGCTCGTCGTGAATTGGGGGCTCTGCGTTTTGGTTCGCACAGTATTACTTGGGATGGGCGAGACGAAAAAGGGGACTTGCTTGCACCCGGAATTTATATAGTCGGTATAAATTTGATGGCAGGAACTCCCGTCGGACAGATTTTAAGACCGATTGGAGTCGTTTATTAATATGTGGAAATGGAAGACAGCCCTCCTATTCTTGTGTGAAATAATAGTGGCTGAGCAGATTAGGTTTGACAGTGAATTTTCATGGAATAATTGGGAGATGCCTTCAGATCTAATTCTCTTTGATGAAGAAGGTAATCTAAATCTTCGCCGAATTAATAAAGAGATAAATGCTGTCGCAAATGCTAATAATTTTCAATACAATTCACAGGAACGTGGTCAGGTAAGAGGGGGGATTTGGTTAGCAAAGACTAATTCAGAAACTGCGTCGAACATCATTGATGGCGATCCTGAAACGTTTTGGAAACCGGATCAAAATGATAAAATAGATCAGTGGACGGTGCAGATTGATTTGGGTAGACCAGTGCTTGCACGTCATATATGTCTTCGTTTTCCAGATCGCAAAGGAGCCCGACCACCCAAACAGTTTAGTGTTTTTGTATCGTCTGGCTCGAGAACTAATGCCCTAAAAGACGTTTTTAAATTTGACACAGTTTACCGTACTTCTAAACCTAATACCCGTAATGAAGTAGTTATACCGTTGGAGTATATCAGTATAGACAGTACTTACATAATTGATTCTCAACTTGATATTGATATNGAACGAGAAAAANAATATCGAGTAATTCAACATCTGATAATTGAAATTGATGAGAAGACTANTGATGCGGCTTTGGCTGAGGTCGAAGTGCTGGCTGTAGGCGATAATGTTAGTTTGGGTACTGTAGCTCGTGGTGGAGACTTTTTAGAAGGGGGACGAACTACTGGTGCGGCATTTATGTTTGACGGTAATATGGACACTTTCGCGCTGTTGACTAGTGCTGAAGGAGGTTGGTTAGAGTCAGGTGTTTGGTGGCGTATTGATCTTGGNGCAGTATTTTTTCTTGATGAAATTTTCATCTACCAGAGCCAACTGGGTGAAGGTCTTCGTGGTCAGGCACAGGGAGGAAACCCGTCGGCCGCGGGTGGTAATTTTCTGATTTCTGATGGTCGCCCGACCTCAAATTCTAANCTGCCTGTACCGGAGCGTGTGGATTATGATATACTGTTTGAGGACCGTTGTCGTCCTCAATGTGTTGGGAAGATCTTTCGGCAAAGGTATATTTTTACTCCACGAAAAGTTCGTTATCTGCTGTGGCATGAAATTGATGGACTTGGGGATGGTTGGGGCTGGGGACTTGAGACTATGTTGTTTGCTGAGGGATATCCTGCACAGGTGCAGATGCGTTCAGATTTTATCGATTTGGCTGAGACAAGTGGTGATAGTCGGTCGCGCGTAGTAAAATATTTGGAATGGTCTGCTAATACNCCNCCGGGAACTAAGGTTCAACTACGATCTCGTTCTGGTAATTCGCTTCGCGAAATTTACACGTTTTACGATCGAAAAGGTGACGCTATTACNGAGTCAAAGTGGAACAGTGCACCNAAAGTCTTGCGAGGTAAAGTTGATACAAGCTTGGTAACTGGAGATGACTGGGATAATTGGAGCAATGTATATCAGTTTTCCGGCGAAGCTTTTAAATCTAAAAGTCCATGTCGTTATTTGCAGTTAGAACTGATTTTATCTAGTGATGATCCAGAGCAAACAGTGGAACTTCATTCGCTCTCTGTTNAATTTGAGGACGCCATATTTCAGAAAATACATGGGGAAATATGGCCACGTAAAGCTAATCCTAATGAAATGACTGCCTTTACTTACACCTTATGGATGGAAGGTTACTTATTTGATACTGGTTTTGATGCCTTGCGTCTTGCTGTGCCAGGTGAAATAGGCGATAAAATTAGAGTTCATTCGGGAGAGAAAGAAGTCCCGATTGGTGAAGTGATTGATACTGGCGACTCACTCTACATTTTTTTCTCCGAGCGAGTGACGGCCGATTCGGTAAAGATACAATTTAGCGGGCGACTGCTGGAATATACTACGATTTTTAATNTGGACGTTGGGACGACTGACCGACCTGGCATCTGGCAGCCGGTGGAACCTATANCTCGCCGCGCCAATATAGTGACCCTACCGGATTTGCCTGGCCAAGAGCAGTTGGTAGGTGATTTGATGGTCAGTCCNCCTGTATTGAGTCCNAACGGTGACGGTATTAATGAACGGGCTCAAATTAGTTTCGTTGTTTTTAAAGCTGAAGAGCTTGTTCCCAGAGTAACCATTCGAGATCTTGATGGCCAGGGAAGAGTTGTACTAACGGCTGAACGTCGGGGAATTGACGAGATGTTTTTTTGGGACGGACGCGATTCTAACGGGATTTTAGTAAATCCGGGAATTTATATCTGTGATATTGACCTAGGAACAAAGGACTCTGCAGGCAGAGTTTTACGCACNATCGGCGTTACTTATTAAACTACACTGTAAAGAGATGTGGCTAATTTTAACCTTGTTTTGGTTNGGTTTAAAGANCTATTGAACTTTTNGTTTGCCAATAAATCAGGAGCTACTTATGTCGCGTACAAGTCTGGCGTTGATCGGTTGTGGTGGCATGGGACAAAGCCATTTGAGCCGTTTTTTTTCCCTCGCGGATCGCTTAGAAGTTAAAAGTGTTGTTGATGTAGACATTGAAGCTGCCCAAAGTGTAGCTTCATTAGTGCCCGGCGCCCAACCAGCANCGGACTATCGTTCGGTCTTGAGTCAAGTCGATGCTGTATTAATAGCACTTCCACACCATCTTCACTATTCGGTAGCTTTAGAGTGTTTGCAGTGTGATAAACACGTTCTACTGGAAAAGCCAATGGCTAATACTGAAAAACAATGTGAGGAATTAATAGAAACAGCTTTTAGCAGACGGCGNGTTTTAATGATTGCTTATTGTATGCGCTATCATCCGCTAGTGGTAGCGCTAAAGCAGGCTGTAGATCAAAAATTAGCCGGTGATCTTTTTCAGCTTTCTATGTGGACCGAACAGCACACACAAGCTCCTCCCGAATCGTGGATGTGTCGTGAGGAGACGCTTGGTGGTGGTCAGCTATTTAGTCATGGATGTCATTATGTTGACCTTCTTCTGTGGTTTTTGGGGTGGCCAAAANGAGGGGTTCATATGGGCACCAATCGTGGAACGCCNTGGATGGAGCGAGAGGGAACAAGTAATGTTTGTTTGGAATTTGAAGATGGTCGACTAGGTTATCATTTTGGCACATGGGGAGCTCGAGGTTCAAAACTTGGATATTCTTTTCATGCCCATTGCGACGGCGGTCTTCTTGAAGCCGACTTCTCTGGAAAGAAACTTATCCTTCATAAAGGAAAGCACCAAGAAGTTATAACTGAGCTAAGTGAATCAAGCAAGCATACAGAACATGAAATGGCTCATTTTCTTGACTGTATAAAAAAAGACCAGGCTCCTCTAACTGATGGAACTACCGCACTGCAGAGTTTACGTGTCATCTGGGAACTCTACAAAGCAGAAAACAACAAGAAATGGGCCGAATTTTAAAATTTTCAACTTAATATCGCCCCCCCAAAGCCATTACAAAGATTCTAAACCTTCAATGTGAGGAAATACCTTACAATAGGTGTTAGCAAAAGTTTAATTTATCATAGCTTCGGTTTTCTTCTTCATGAATGATTCTTTATCAATGCCATTTTAAATATTGAACACGGTAATTATACCAATAAAAATTCTCTCATTGTTTTTTTAGGTTTGTTGAGCTAATTGTTCTTTTTCGGCTAAACAACTTTCGAAGGATGTTTTGATATAGGATTCATCTAAATTCCTTCCAATAAACACCATGCGATTTACCGGTGTTTCCTTACCCCAGGATTTTCCGGTCTGACATCCAAACATCATATGTACTCCTTGAAAGACGATTCGGTCAGGATTCCCCTTAATTCCCAATACNCCTTTCATTCTATAAATATCCATCCCTTGAGAGCCAAGAAAGTCATCCANCCATGAGTTGATTTTTTCGAAATCAAATAGGCCAGGTATTTCTATTGCAACCGAAGATACTTCACTGTCGTGCGAGTGTTCAGCATTGAAAAAGTGTTCCGNAGTAGGNGAATGTTCGGTAGNATCCTGTGAGATTAATTTTAAGTCAAATTCNTCAGGTGTATGTTGAGTGAATACCCCTATCGANTCTTTGTCAGTTAATGAAAAGCTAAATTCGTAAGATTCTCTTCCCTCTAACATAATCGAATAATGTTGGCCTCTATCGGGTAAGGGTTNTTTATGACTGACAACGACGGGTGATTTCGAAAATTCAGCAAAGACCTTTTCAGCAAGAACTAAAAGGTCTCTATCTGTGTCCTCACTGACTGTAGANAAGAGGATAGACATTTCTGGGTCTGGGCCCGCCGCTAATTGGAATGTATAGTTTCCGGCAGGCAAGTCCCAAATGCCTCCCCATTCAAATGGGTATTCCGGTTCCAAAAAATTAGGTTTTATATCTACCGCCCGGGCTATATTAAAACCGCCAATATCTAATAGTTCAGCAATGGGAGCATCGGCCATCTTCGCAGGATACATACCTGCCATTTGGTTGATAGATTGTAAGCGATTTTTAAGCTCATGTTGTTCTTTTTCTGAAACCAGGTCTATTTTATTGAGAATGATTCGATCCGCGAAAGCAACTTGAGCTAATACCTCATCCGTGTTGTCATCCAGATGTTTGCTAACGTGTTTGGCATCAACGAGAGTTATTATGCCGTCTAAATCGAAATGATCCTGAACNTTTTCATCTACAAAAAATGTTTGAGCTACCGGACCCGGGTCGGCCATACCCGTGGTTTCTAGTATAACGCGATCAAATTTGTCTTTTCGCTTNACTAAATCGCCTAAAACGCGAATCAAATCACCACGCACGGTGCAACAGATGCAACCGTTATTCATTTCAAACACTTCTTCGTCTGCGTTTATTACTAAATCCTGGTCGATACCTATTTCACCAAATTCGTTCTCTATGACGGCTATACGCATACCATGCTCTTCTGAAAGAATGCGATTGAGTAAAGTGGTTTTTCCACTACCAAGGAATCCAGTTAAAACGGTAACAGGAATAGTTGCTGTCATATCTTCAGAATCTGTTGTTGTCATTTTTTTTAGCCTTTAGTTGGATAGGGTTAATTTATCGAATTAACGAGTAATTCTTTTTTATGTTTTTGTTGGGAAACTTTGCTCAAGGTCGACTTTTGTCTTTGATATTCATTTTGGACATCCTAACCTTGAGCTCTTTCTCCATAGTATTTCTTTTATACGGTTTCATTTTTTTCCATTGTTTGCATTCATCACGAGTCCGGCCGCATCCAGTACACCAACCGCGGGGGCCGCTAAATTCACATAAATCTACACAAGGACTTTTATGCGATTTCATTATTTTGTCCCTTAATTGAGATCAAAGCTTTCTCGATACTTTCTTCAAGAAGGCGAAGTCTATTAAATTCTTCGAGTACACGTTGCTCTAAGCTTTTAAAATTCATGGGTAGCGTTCGAGAGCAAATAGTATATCCTTCACTGTTGATACTATATCCCTTCCAGTGACTTATTTGATCTTCTTCTAAAGCTAAAAATTCCTGAATAAATTTTTCTTGTTGTGGACAGTCCTCTTCAGCGTGCATCGCAATGGGGAATTCTTTTTTTTTTATTTGTGGAGCTTCAAGATAGGTTTCAAAATGAACTCCGCCCTGATTCTGATTATACCAATTTTCTTTATATAACTGGATATAAGCACCTCGGTTGTATATATCCCATCCCTCAGTAAACCAACTAGATTGTCTTATAGCCCGTTCGATGTTTTTAAAGCTCTTTTTAGTGTCTTTCATGAATTTTATTTATTCCTGAGTAGCATTATAATTGAAATAACTTTATTGTCCGGCGTGTCCCAGTGTTATTTGCTTTTTTTAAAAGTTATAGCTCGAATTATGGACTCAATGTTGTGACGCATCATCTTGAGATATGTTTCCGAAGGACCTCCAACGTTTCCAAGCGCATCAGAATAAAGATTTCCACNGATTTTGATCCCTGTCTCTGAAGCAATTTGCTCAAGTAGTCGCGGATTACTAATGTTTTCCACAAATAAGGCCTTAACTCCTTGTGCTTTGACCTGATCAATTAATTTAGCTACATCACTTGCAGTTGGCTCTGAATCAGTACTGAATCCCATAGGCGCCATAAATTGTATGCCAAATTCTCTACCTAAATAAGCAAAGGCATCATGGCTCGTTACAACGATACGCTGATGTTTCGGGATCCTATCCACTTGTTTGGAGAGATCTTGTTCCAATAAGTGGATCTTTTGTTTGTATGTTTTATTGTAGCGTTCAAATTCATTTTTATACTTTGGATTGATATCAACTAAGACCCGCGTTATGTTGTCGACATAGACTCTGATATTCTTAAAACTTTGCCAGGCATGGGGGTCAATATCGTCTTCTGACATTAGGGTATCCACGCCCTGACTGGCGACAAGCCGTTTGGGGGACTTGCCTTGGTTTTCTAATAGTCGCGCAACCCAACCTTCAAAACCTAAGCCATTCATGATTACCAGGTCTGCCTTGGCAATCGCCACGGCATCAGAGGGTTTCGGTTGGTAAATATGGGCATCGCTATTGCGACCGACTAGATTGATGATACTGACACGTTTTCCCCCAAGTTCGGTAACTAAATCCTCTAGAATTGAAAAACAGGTAACTACCTTTATTTTTTGTAGCTCGTTTGCGTTTGCTCCTATCGACGATATACTAAACAGAATCACAAAAGCATAAAGATTAATTTTGTGCATATGTTATCCTTCAAGATGACGCCGGGAAGAGATTCTTTTTCTGTAGCTCCCCTCGCGACCAACCAGTAAAGAAACGAGATATAAAACACCAATCGATAAAACTATTGACGGTCCAGTGGGAAGATCGAAATGGTAGGACGTCAAAAGCCCAACGTAGCAACCGATAAAACCAAACA
>NZPK01000162.1 GCA_002693325.1 Gemmatimonadota bacterium
ATATTTTAATGACTTTGGAAAGTAGTCTAACGCGAATGGATGACAAGATGACAAAAAAAATGAATGATACTTTTTGTGTGCGTGATAGCTTTAACCAACCAGAAGAAAATCATGGTCACCCTGGTAGTATCTCGAGAGTAATTTTGGGTCCTGGGTCTACGAGAGCAGATAGACCAAATGCTGTGAATACTGAGAGATTGGTTATTCATACAAATGAATACGAAATTGATGGTCTTTCGGGTGATGGTCATGCGCACGAAGATCAAGAGCAGGCATTTTATCTTTTGGAGGGAGAAATGGAAGTTGAGGTCGGAGAGGAGACTTATAGACTCCAAGCCGGAGATTGCGTTTTTTTACCGAGAAGTGTTTTTCATAAACATCGGAATATCGGAGATTGTCCTTTGAAGTTTTTATTTATTAGTGCGATGCTAAATGGGGGAACACCTCCAGGTGGTCAATAAGGACAAATCTATGTATTGGTCTCTACAGAGTTTGGATTCAATCGGGGGCATGGTGCCTGTTTTAAAAGGGAGTCCAGAAGTTGCGGATTTAGAGAACACTAAAGCAATCCAATTCTCGGGTTTAGGCGATGGACTTTTTTTTCAAGAAAATCCGCTAAAAGGACTCAAGGAATTTACGGTTGAGTTGCGTTTTCGACCGGAGAAAGGAGGGCTGCCAGAACAGCGATTTCTTCATTTCGGGTATCCGACACGGGATCGTGTCTTGTTTGAGACGCGGTTAACTGAATCTGGAGACTGGTTTTTAGATACTTTTATCGCAAGCGGAAAATCAGAATCTACTCTATTCAATAATGGTTTTTTACATTCAACGGATCGTTGGTATCATCTTGCTCTGTCCTGCGATGGCTCTGAACATATCAACTATGTTGACGGAGTTGAGGAGCGACGCGGAGCAATCATGTTTCAAGCTATGAAGGGTGGAGAAATGTCAATTGGGGTGAGGCTGAACCAAATTTACTGGTTTAAGGGAGCTTTAGCTCAGCTTTCTATAACATCAAAGTCGCTCAAGCCTACTGAATTTCTACTGATATAGTTTTTACTAAAAGCACTAATTGTTTTTTATGGCTACTAAGCAGCGCGGAAGGCATCAATCTACAGATAAGGAAGGTAAGAGAACTATTGCAGCAATTGAGGCGATATCTGGAGTTGAAGCTGTTTTTATTAATAGATCCATTGGAGGGAAGTCGGTTGGTCGGTCAGGGAGAGCAGGAGATTTTAAGTTGCAAGGGGAAACTCGTGGCGGATTTCGAGGGATTTTGCAAACATCCAAGGGGATACAAGAGATTTTTGTCCGTGTAAATATTAGAGAGCTTGATAGGATTCGTGATGATCTTTCCGAACTTTCTATTTGAGTTTTGCAAGTTCTTTAACGTGACCCCACGAAGATTGAGTAATTGAGGTTTGTTCACGCGTTGGAACTCGTGTGAATGTCATGTCATGAACGCTGTCGGGGAACGAGATTGGGTCGTTACCTGGTATTTCTAAGACAACTAGTTCCGACAAAACTAACTCGTTCCGAGATTCTTGTAGAGAAAAACGGCGAAATTGAGGACCGAAGTTACCGTTGATATGCTGAAATATTTTCTGTTCGGCATCGTAGTTAATCTGTCGGATAGGTTGGAAACGTATAACAGGAAGTAGTTTGAGAGGAGTCTCTGGATGTGAAAAGGTTCCAATCTGCCATTCTGAAATGATTTGGGTATATGGTAAAACAGCTAATTTTTGTGGGTTCCCCGAGAAGTAAGAGTGATTAACCACTCCATCTTGAGTGAAGGTGATTTGCTGCCAATATTGCTTTGGCATTAGTTCGGATTGGATATTATAAAAAAACGTGTTTATCCAAATACCAGCGACATGTTGACGATTGAATACTCCAGTCTCAGGTATGAAACCTGTTTTGTTTGGCGGCTGGCCAACTCCAACTTCAAAATGAACAATTACTGTGAGTATCAAAATTAAATTTATTTTGAAATAGTGCATAAATAGAGTATACGAATAAGCTCTTTTAAAGCGAAGGAAACGGAATAGTTAAAGGATGCCGAATCACGCTATAATTGTTGGAAATGGAGATCCTCCTTCTTCTTCTCTATTTTTTGAACTGATGTCAACCAAATCCACTGTAATATGCGCAGATGGTGGATTGAAGACGGTTCTAAAATATGGAGTGATCCCAGATATGGTAGTTGGCGACTTGGACTCGGTAGATATTTCTGATCTACGTCGAATTCCAAGTGAAAATGTTTTTAAAGTAGATGCGGACAATACGTCCACAGACCTTGAAAAGGCTCTAATACGCACAATCGATATTGGAATTCAAGCCGCGACTTTACTTGGTTTCACTGGAGGAAGGTCTGACCATGTCTTGTGGAATTTAGGTTTATTGGGAATATATCACGATTCTATAGCGTTGCGAATGGTCGACAATCACTGTGAAATAAGACTCGTTACACAAAGTGTTAGATTCCGTGCGAAAATAGGTCAGAAAATTTCTTTATCTCCGCTAAATACGCGAGTTGAAGGTATTGTAACTCGAGGATTGCGTTTTCCCCTTTCTCATGAATCTTTGGAACTAGGAGTTCGGGATGGCATTTCAAACGAAGCAATAGAGAATATCGTTGAAATAGAGGTTGGATGTGGAAATTTGTTAGTGCTTATTCACTTAAATTCGGAACATGGGCTCAATAAATGGGAGCCGCAAATATTTTAGTTAAGCTTGTAGATTGAGATTTGGTTTATTATAATGTTTATACGTGGCTCTAGAGCCAATACGTTCTGGTATGCACGGCAATTTAAATTGAGATAAGACATTGGTTTTTTTTGCGAATATAGAGACTAATGGTCTGGGTGTAATTATGTTAAACAAAAACTCCTTGCTTCTTTGTATCATCTCACTGATATGGTTTCAGGACGCGCCTTTATTTGCCCAAAAGGTAAACTTCCTTAGTGGTCGTGAGCCCAGAGGGGTGCAGGTTTATGAAATGGCAATGACCCCGTCCATGAGGAAATGGGAACAATCACAAAGTTTCTATCATTTTTATAAATGGACGGGCGATGGATATGCCAATTATGCAACTGAGAATTATCAGAGGTATGTTTCTACCGAGTTAGAAGGTTTTCGGACCTATGATATGTACGGGAATTATGTTACTAGAGGCTTCTCCATTTACAGTTGGACTATTGATAATCCACTTTCTTCGGGAACGGCGGTAAGAAAAGCCCCTAAGTTTGGAGGCTGGTTCCGCAATTTGGTTGTGTCGTCCATGTCAAAGGGTGGTTTTTACTCTTCTCTAATGATTGGAGACGCTATTAGGACTAGGTTGACTCCCTTGACCTTTAATAAGCCTGCTTTTAATGGTATTCAATGGGATTTTTCCTCTGATCGATTTGAAGGTACGCTTCTTACTTCCAGAGTAGCTGCACCCGGTACCGTAGTAATGGGTGAAAATGCACTTGCTCAGCGTTTGGGAGATGTTACGAATCTGTTTGGGGGACATGCTAAAATTAACCTGACTGATTTTTCAAACCTTGGAATTACCTATTTGAATATTGCTAATTTTTCTAGTGCTCGAAAATTGGGTCGCAATTCCTTAAAAGGGGTTCTGACCGGAGATCAGAATGAGGGGCAAGTTGAAACGGTTGTTTTGCGTTTAACTGATGATTCCCCTGAGGATGGGATAGGTGGAGCAAGGTTGTTTTCGGAACGAGTGATAATCGATGGGGTGGAACACCCTGAAATTGTGCCTATTCTCCGTGGAGGGATACGAGATGGTGGGGTTATTGAAGCTAACGGTGTTGAATCGATAGAATTGACATATAATATTGCATCAGATTTTCAAATATTATCTGGGGATCAGATTGAGAGTTTCGAAGAAATCCGAGATATTCAATTCGAATTAGCGCTGGCTAATGATTATAAATTAGAGGTCACCTCAAATTTACAGGTAAACGGTCAGGATGAGCCTGTATTTCTTTTGGTGGAGCGTGCGCATGGAAATGTTAGTGATGGATCGAATCTTCGGTATGTAACATTTGATTACGGCTTGCCTACCGGGCGTGATATCATAGGTGTGAATTTTAATATAGACGATGCAAACGGATTTAATTTGCGTTCTGAGTGGGCTGTAAGTAGGGCTTTCCGTCGTTTTCCCAATCAAAATTTCCAGAAACATCGCTTAGCTAAAGATGATGGAGTAGCATATTATGTAACGGCATCTCAAGATTCTTACCCTTATTTTGCCTATGGAGAAATTTATAGAACAGACCCAGAGTATTCTACACGATCTTTTATGAGTGATACACGCGGATTTGTGGATTATGAAAATGTGGAACGTTACACTTTTGAAGCTATTGATGACAACGATGATCAGGATCGTTTTCCTGATTGGCAACGTCTTTGGCAAGGTGGAGATTTCGTATTCGGTACGACGCCTTTTGGTACGGGTGGATTGCCTGACCCGCAAGTTTTTCCAGGTTATGATGAAAACGCTGATTTCATTTCAGATTTTAATCAGAATGAGAATAGTATACCTGATTATGATGAACCGTTTGTTCGCTATTTAGTCGACGATCCTGAATTATTGTTTGGTGTGGATATGAACAATAACGGTATCATTGATCGTTTCGAAAACGATGATTTAGCGGATCTCCCTTATAGACAAGATCGGCGCGGTTGGAATGTTTACGGTGGACTGAACTTGAATGAGCAAGTCCGATTTACAATAGGTAGCTCTTCTGTTGCACAGATTAGTAGTAACAGAGATTCGGAACAATTGTATGCAATTGTTCAAGGCGATTGGCTGTGGTCAGGCTTGGAAGTCAGAGCTTACGAATATGTTAGATCGGTTAAGGATAATATTGAGGATTCGGTTTTATTCTGGACAGATCCAGATGGTTTTAGAGAGGTAGAAGATAGGCTTGAAATGACCGATGCATTTGCGAATACCGGTTACCTGACTTTGGATTATAGTCGTCTCGGGGATCTCAATATATATAACAAGCTCAAATACGATTTTGTTAAGCAACGAGGTGATGAGGCCGACGCAAAAAATGATCGGTTGTTTTTGGGAATAGTTAATCGTATCGATTATCCGGTTTCAATTTCTGAAGATATTCAATTATGGCCGCGATGGAAGGGCGTTTTCCGCAAGATTAATCCTGCTTTTGAAGATGACCTTGAAACGACGGAATGGTCACATTATTTCATGTTGACTTCTAAATACTCGATTATTCCAACTACTTATCTCGAATATGGAGTAGAATTCGATTTATTTAGAAATTTGGAAGAGAGACCTGAGATTGTGCCAGCTGGATACGAAGAAGATTTTAATGCAACGGTACTTGCAATCCAGTTAGCTAACAGATCTTCTTATTTGGGATATGCCTTAACCATGAATGCAGGTTTTCGTTTGGAACGCCGGAATTTTGAAAATCGTGAAGACGAGACTCGATCTTTAGTGTTTCTGAGAGCCTTCGCGGGCTTGTCGGATTGATTGCGTAAATCTATCTTTGTTAACGTTCCTGTATCAAAATATACCGGTGGTAGATTTGCTTAAAAAAAATCTAAGCCTCTATCTTATTTGCTAATATATTCACCAATCAGTAACAGATCCGTCGGCGCGTCTCCAATGCGGTGGTTCATCCGGTAGTTGAGGCCCGTGAATTTCTGCTGCTTCCTCATCCAATTCTATTCCTAATCCTGGAGCATTTGAAGCTTCTATGTAACCATTATTAACTGTATGCGAGGTTTTGATAATCCCATTTATCATTTCGCTGCTCGGCGCATATTCCTGTACTGCACAATTGGGTATTGATAAATTAAGATGTAACATTGCTGCAGTACTGACGGGGCTAGCAGTATAGTGACATGCTAATTCTTGATAGTGTATCTCTCCCATTGTTGCTATTTTTTTGCCTTCGGTGATACCTCCGGCGTGACAGATGTCTACTCTTAAAAAGTCAATTAATTCTCGTTCAATCAATTCGCGAAAAGTCCATTTGTCATGTAATTGTTCGCCCGTGCCTATCGCGACGTCCGTATGGGCACGGATATGTGCAAAAGAAGCGGGGTTTTCTGACCTTATTGGGTCTTCCACATAATAAGGCATATAAGGTGATATCTGATTGCAAAGCTGGATGGCCTGAGGTGGTGTTAGACGTGTGTGTACCTCAAAAATTATTTGTATATCGGGACCGACAGTTTCTCTCAGCGCTGCAATGTATTCTACTGATCCATGGAGGCCACGAACTACATCGAAGCAGCCAGAATTGGAAGAGAATGCATCTAAAGGCGACATCCTCAGTACTCTATAGCCATCGTCGATGAGAGTTTTAGCGTGATTTACCATATTTTTGACATTATCACAGGCGACGTGACGATACAACAACACCCGGTCTCTTGCGGCACCTCCTAATAAACGAAACGTTGGCACGCCTAATTTTTTACCTGCTAAGTCCCATAAAGCGATGTCAATGCCGGCAAGGGCAGATTGAAGTACGGGGCCACCACGCCAAAAAGTACCACGGAAAATATCTTGCCATATAAACTCGATACGCGTAGCGTCTTGGCCGATAAGTAGTGGTTTGATTGCTTTTAGGGCCTCTACAACGGACAATGATCGACCGCTAAGTGAAGCCTCGCCAAGTCCATCAAGTCCATCGTCTGTATAGATTTTGACATAAACGAATTGTGCAACAGGGAATATTCGAACATCAGTGATACGCAAAATAGGCCTCTCCGTCTTAGGTTTTGATCCAGTCTAAGTCAAAATATGCCAAGCGAATAAATTCATAGGGGCTATTTTTTCCGCATTCATAAAGGCAATAACCATGGCCATTTTCGGTCGTATAAAGGCAGGAATAAGCGGCTGGTCCGTTGTGTAATTCGCGTGTATGTGGCCATGTCTGACCATTATCTGAACTTAATCGAACGGTCATGTCCACCCGGCTATCTCGATTTGCCGGATTGGAAAAAAGGAGATAATTGTTGTTTTTTACGGAAATTCGTCGCATGCTTGCCTGACAAATAGGCTCAATTAATTCTGGATGACGTGAGATATTTGACCAAGTATGACCGCCATCCTCGCTATAGGAATATGCTCGAGTGCGCTGTTCGCGGTCATAATTCCTCATATTGAGTAAAAGAGTTCCATTTGGTAATTCAGCTACTTCGCATTCGTTTACCTGATCATTTGGAGTGCTGCCACCCAGATACCAATTTGATCCGCCATCATCGCTGATTATGACATGAGAATAATATTTTTTATTGACGGCTTCTATGTGGTCACAGGGAATAACGAGGCGTCCGCTGCGCAGCTGTATACCCGCCCCTGGACCCGTGGCATACCATGTCCAATGGGCTTTTTTGGTCGTGCCAGTGATGTTGCGCGGCGGGCTCCAGGTGTGTCCATCATCTTCGCTGCGCGTCAACCATACAGTGCGTG
>NZPK01000009.1 GCA_002693325.1 Gemmatimonadota bacterium
AGATTCTTGGTGGAGGCGGCACGGGGCCAGTCAGACGTATTAACTATCCTCACCATGACGCAAATGAAAATCTAGGCGAGCTTCTCGTCATGAATATTCCCGAAGGTGACATCAAATGGCGTTATCGACAAAGGGCCCCAATAAATACGGCTGCTCTAACTACCGGTGGCGGGCTAGTGTTTGTTGGTGACTGGAACCGATACTACTACGCTCTTGATGCTGAAACGGGAGAGAAACTCTGGCAAACGAGAATCACCACTTCAGCCCAAGGTTTTCCTATGTCTTACGAGGTAGACGGAACGCAATACATAGCTATGCCAGCGGGTGTCGGCGGCGCCAGCTGGTCAAGTATGTTGCCACGAGACCTTGCCCCAGAATTAAATAGACCACTCAGTGGAAATTCAATACATGTTTTTGCGCTCCCCAAGAATTAATAAAGCACTCAAGTATTCGTTGTTAGAATCAATCGTTATGAGCTCGCAGTAGGGGCGAGTTCTTTGGAAATGGGTAAAATGAAAGTAAAAACCTTACTGCCTTTTATTTACTTTCCATTACTTTCCTATATTGCTTTTCTTATGTGGGCTCAGTCTCTTCCTGGGATATCAGCCGATAGTTCTGTTGCCTTACAATTTGCCTTCATTTATGTGGCAACCATTGCCTGTAATAACCCGTCCTTTTGGGGAATATTGTTTTCCCTCAGTATATTGATTGTGATCATTTCGGCTGTAAAAAAATTCGCAACTACATACCTTTTGTTAAATATCGCGTTGTTCACGATCTTTTGTCTTCCAGTTTTCCTCGCAATAACTGGCAATGCAAGGTTCTGTACCTCATTTTTCTTTTAACACTTGTTTGATTTGGACCTCTTAACCCGCGCTAGGTAAATCCTTGGTCAGTCGTCAATGCAAAAATTTACTAGATCTAACAAACTGCTTAAAAAGATACGCTTGGCAGTTAAGGTTTTTAATTGCTAAAGTATGAACCTCAAAAAACATAAATGGTGATAACATGAAAAAGCTACGATGGTTACTAGGCAACATTTTCATTCTTTGGTTGACCAGTTGGAGCGCATATGCCCAGCAAGGAGACTTATCTTCCTGGGCTGCAACGGTTCAAAACGATTTTCGAGTCATATCTAATATTACCTATCACCAAGCTAATGGAATGGAACTCAAAATAGACGTTTATCAACCTCGCAACCAAACTGATCCAGCCCCAACTTTTATCTATTATCATGGAGGAGGATGGGTGGCGGGATCCAAAGAAGTTAATGTGCTTCGTTTGATACCATATCTTGAGAAGGGTTGGGCAGCGGTCAATGTTCAGTATCGGTTGGGTGACGTTTCATTGGCTCCTGCCGCTGTTGAAGACAGCCTTTGCGCCCTTCGATGGATAGCGAGAAACGCAGACCAATACGGATTTGATACCGATCGGCTTGTTGTTTCCGGAAATTCTGCAGGGGGACACCTGGCTCTTACAACAGGAATGATCCCTTCGAAGGCAGAACTCGATAGGCAGTGTCTTGGGAATGAAACGCCGAAGGTTGCGGCTATCGTTAATTGGTATGGAATCACCGATGTAAATGATCTTCTTGACGGTGAAAATCAGAGAAGTTATGCAGTTCGCTGGCTAGGATCACAGCCTAATAGAAATGAAATAGCAGATCGAGTATCACCAATAAACTATGTTCAAGAAGACCTGCCACCCATTATTTCTATTCATGGAGATGCGGACCCAGTAGTACCTTACAATCACGCTGTGCGTTTGCACCAAAAATTAACTCAGGCTGAGGTTACCAATGAGCTAGTTACAGTGCCTAATGGATTGCATGGCGGCTTCCCAGCCCAAGAGCAGATCCGCATTTATAATTCAATTTTTTCATTCCTAGACTCAAACGTAGATTAGGAGAGAAAGATGGGTAAAAAGGTCGTATGCATTTTCTGCGCTTTGACAACAGTTGTTCTAATCAGTTGCGAACAAAAAAGCGCAGTCACTAGCTCCACAGAGGCTAATCAAGAGTGGCATCATCACGGAGGGGATCATTCTTCATCAAAATATGCACCCTTCGATCAAATTAATCACGAAAATTTTAATCAACTAGAGGTTGCATGGCGCTGGCAGTCCGCGGACTTGAGAGTTCCGGCTGATCAACTCTATCCAACCGGAGATTATCGGGCGACACCTCTGTATGTTAATGGAGTTATCTACACGACTACAAACCACAGCCAAATTGCGGCGCTAGATCCAGTCAGCGGTAAAGAGTTATGGGTATTTGATCCTGAGAGTTACAAATTAGGGCCTCCAAATTTTTCCCCAATACAAACAAGAGGCATAGAATATTGGACTGACGGAGAGGTCGAGCGCATTTTTGTAGCCACTCCGGGAAAACAACTTGTTTCAGTAGACATTGAGACTGGAAAACCCGACCCTAATTTTGGCGAAAATGGCTTTGTAGATCTCAAGCAAAACCTTGGACGCCTTGAGTTTGAAATGAATAATATCACTCATGGCGCTCCACCGATCGCGGTAGGAAATTCACTCATCGTTGGGTCAAAGATTTATGACTACAGCATGAATAACCGGAGTCCTCCAGGACATGTCCGGGCATACGACACGCGCACAGGTAAGTTTAAGTGGCGCTTTAACACGATCCCACAGCCAGGCGAGGAATTTAATGAAACGTGGGAAAATGGTTCCTGGGCTGTCGCTGGAAACACCAATGTTTGGACATACATGGCAGCAGATGATGAGTTAGGAATCGTTTATCTTCCTACCTCAACACCAACGAATGATTATTGGGGCGGCTACAGATTGGGAGAAAATTTATATGCGGAGAGTATCCTTGCCTTAAACGCTGAAACCGGTCAAAGAATCTGGCACTTTCAAACTGTCCACCATGGGCTCTGGGACTATGATATTGCGTCAGCACCAAACCTTATAGATATCGTAGTAAACGGGAAACCTATAAAGGCTATTGCCCAAGTATCAAAAACTGGTTTTACTTACGTATTCGATCGAGTAACTGGAGAACCGGTTTGGCCGATTGAAGAGGTTGCAGTACCGCCGTCGACTATACCTGGCGAGAGAGCCCACCCTACCCAACCAATTCCTACTAAACCACCACCGTTCGAGCAGGTCGGTATAACCGAGGATGACCTTATCGACTTCACACCAGATCTTCGCGAGGAAGCATTGGAGATTTCAAGAAAGTTTGTACTTGGCGACATCTTTACTCCACCAATCGTAGAAGGGACTGATGGAAAATCGTCGACCTACGTTGTGCCCGGCGCGGGAGGTGGTGCAAATTTTCCTGGGGCATCAATGGATCCTGAAACTCAAATCCTGTACGTACCGTCTGTGACTCGCCCCACAGGAATGTCTTTAGTTGAACCCCCCGAGGGGACTTCTGACTGGCCTTATGTGATTCGATATGACAGATCCGGAGGACCTCAAGGTTTACCCCTTTTAAAACCACCCTATCGTCGAATTACTGCCATAAATTTAAACACAGGTGAACATGAGTGGCAGATTCCTTTAGGGAAAGGGCCTACCGACCATCCAGCTATTGCCCATTTAAATTTAGGAGATTTAGGTTCAGTTTTCACCGATGTGGTTGCTGAAGGTGGTGTCTTAATTACAAAATCCCTGGTGATTTCCTATTTGGCAGCCAAAGACGAACTGGGACCAGAGGAAACTGGCTCCATTCTTGTTGCGTTCGATAAAACTTCGGGCGCGAAAGCGGGGGAGGTTTTTGTAGAGCAGCGTCTGCACGGCCCGGTAATGAGTTATGAGCATGATAGTGTGCAATACCTAGCAGTTGCTGGTGGCGGTCGCGCTGATGATGCAGAACTACTCGTTTTTACACTTGGTAATAGTCAGTGAGCGTATTTTTTATTAATCGAAAAACACTAGCCATTAAGATTCGAATACTCTTTCTTGCTGCTGCATCAATATCTATTTTAAGCCCATCGATGCCTATGCAGGCGGTAGCAGAAGAGAACAACTTCACAGACGAGAAAGTAGTCCATTTGTTAGAGGAGCCCCGTCATAGAACTGTTCACCAGGAAGGCGATCTGTACCTGCTTGATGTTCAAGTTAATCCAGGAGACACCTCCTTCCAGCATGTTCATGACCAGGCGATTCTGCTGACCACTATCCATACGGGAAGCGGCCCTGCTTACGGCCCTGTCAGGTCGATACCAGAGTACGCATACGAACCACTAACGCATAGTGTTTCGAACGCTGGCCCTGGGTTACTGAGGATTATTGCACTTGTAAATGGCGGGCAAGGAGTCACAGATAAAAGTGATTCTCCAAAAGGTATGAGATCTGACCCTAACATAGAAAACCCTTGGTTTAGATCGTACCGACTTGAACTGGCCCCTGGGGAGCAAACAGATCTGCAGAGCCACGATAACCATACCGTAGTTGTTCAAGGATCAGATGGGGTGGTGCATGTAACTCGCGAGGATGGTTTGACGAGAGAACTTGATTCGGCGGGAGAGTGGGAATGGAGACAGCCTGGCTCAACGTTTATGGTTAAGAATATGGGGAATTTGCCTGTTATTGTCGCCATAAATGAAGGCAGAGAGTAAAAACTAGAAATTAGGTGTACGCCCTAGTCTGTAGTTGGGTGCGGATTATTTTTTAGGTCTTATTCAGTAGCGGGAGTTCCTATCGAAAATGACTTGTTAAACTGGCTTGGCGGAAATATAGAGTTAGCGATAGTCGCCATTCCTATTTTTGCTTTTGCCGAAGCATTTGTTGGGCTAGGCTTATTGGTCTCTAGTGCACTGCTTGTAATCGCCAGTTCCATAGTTTATGAAAATGGATTGTTAGGTGTTGTTAGTATTTCTTTCCTCGCTTTTTTAGGAGCTTTGCTTGGCGACCAAGCGGGTTTCTACGTCGGAAAATGGATGGGCCCATACTTCCACGAAATAAATTTTGTAAAAAAACGTCAAAATACCGTGCAAAAAGCCAACAACATGATTGCGAATTACGGAAGCTACGTGATCTTTCTTGGGAGATTCTTACCTGCCATCCGCAGCATTATCCCGGCAATGTTGGGTATAGCAGGATTCAATAAATTTAAGTTTTTGATTTTAGATTTTCTAGCTTGCCTTTTATGGAGCTCGGCTCTCGCCGTCATCATACTCGGTATAGGAACCATTCTCTAATTAGTTTAATTTATCCTTCATCAATATGAACGCTTAGAGCGTTGAAGATTAATAAATCAGAAACCTTAGCGGCCCTCAAGATCCCAGCCGTTCTCCTCGGCGACCCTCGCGCCACGAAGGGTATTTAACATTCCGTAGTTGCCCTCATGACAAGCATATTCATATAGCTGACCGCTAGTTTTAGTCATCGGCACCACCGCTGAGATTGTATCGCTAAAAGTAGTAGGATCTTCAATTGTGAACTCGTATCGAACCTGATCGTAAGAGGTACGCGTGAATTTTTCGGTCAGCACCATGTCGAAATTATTGCCTGTACTACTGAACGTTTGACGATGACCATTAAAGTTTTTTGTTTCAACAACCAAAGTATCATCGTCCCAATAACCACGCGAATCACCCGACCAAAGTCTGATACCATCATCCAAAACTTTTCTTTCACCTATGGGTACAATCCGAGCATCGTGAATCATCTCTGTAAGTATTACTACATTATCTTCATTTTGAAAAAGTTGTACGTTGTTGTTGTATAGACTTGGAACGAACGGAGGACCGGAGTTGAATCCAACAATACATCGCTCTGAGAGACCTCTATCCTCGGGCCCATCTTTGCTAATTCCGCCAACGACAAATCGTACTGGCCGATTTTCGTTAGGCGTATCGGTTATCTGGTTACCGCGCTGTACTTTTGCGCCTTCAACGGCAGCCGGAATTCGGCCGTTCTTAGGGTAAACAATGTGAGAAGTTCGAACGTTGGCATCTAATCCCTGTGTCTCAAACCAGAAGTCGTTATAACCGAGGACTTGCGGCCCTGTTGGAAGATCAGCATCTAAATCGACCGCCTTAGCAGCTCTTTCGTCAGCAGCCTGAGCTCTAGCCTGTTGACGCGTTATCTCCTCTTGTAACTGCTCTGAAGTAAGAAATTCTTGATCCCCCCACTTTTCCGGTCGCTGCATGGGAGTGTTTGAAGCAAAATTCCAGACCCCACTTAAGTCCGGATCGCCCCACGCATTCTTGGGGGCATCATAATCCGAATCCGTTTGCGCCATCACGCCATTAACGATCACGCTTAAAGACATCACTATAACAATCGAGAACTTCATAAGGCTTCCTCTAAATCAGTAGCTATCTATTAACTAGATGTTACATTAGTAAGAATCATCGGCCAACTGGCAACTTAAACGCGAAGACTCTTAGTCACTCAGAAACGCTGATGATTAACCTATTCCCGTTGCACTCTGAGGAAACGTTGAATATGCTACTAGTTATACCCAACATAAAGAGCTTCCAATGGCGTATTCACTGATAGGAAAAGATTTCACCCCCCCCGATGTTCACGGCAAAGTTACCGGAAAAGCGAAGTATGCTGAGGACTTTAAAGTTAATGGGATGCTCCATGCCCGGCTGTTAACAAGTCCAGTACCGCATGCGCGAATTGTAAGGCTAGATGTTTCAAAAGCACTTCAAATGGAAGGCGTTGTAGCAGTGCTAACAGCAGATGATGTCCCTTTCATACCCAATCTTGGCAACCCGATCCTTACAAATGAACCCGCCTATGTCGGGGATCCTATTCTCGCCGTCGCAGCTGTAGATGAGAGAACCGCTGAAGACGCTCTTCAAGCAATCAATTTTGATTTTGAGCCACTACCATTTGTTGTAGACCCGCTCACAAGTTTAAGGCCAGGGGGTCCTCATGCGAGGACGCAAGGTAATGTGGGTAATGCTACGATGCAGGATGATTTCCGATCAGTGCATTGGAGCGATGATGACATGGCTTCATTGGCCAACGGAAATTTACCGCAAGGTGAGCCTGCTCGAGAGTGGTCGATTGGTGATCTCGAGGCCGGCTTCGCTGCTGCAACCTATACAATTGATGAGAGTTTTGTTACGGCGAGCTATTCTCACAACTCCATGGAACCACGTTCTGCGCTTGCATATTGGGAAAATGGGAAATGCTTCCTTTACGGATCTAGTCAGAGTCAAAGCTTTCCGGTCCCTGCACTCGCCGAATATATAGGGATCAAACCTGCAGACTTAGTTTTCGTTGCTGAGTATTGTGGGGGTGGTTTTGGCTCTAAGGGCGGCGCTTATCCCGCCATGTCTATTCCCGCTCACATGTCTAGATTAACGGGTCGCCCAGTGATGATGCGCGTTAGTCGCGAGCAAGAGAATTATATCGGGTCAGCGCGACATGGCTTTCAGGGTCGTGTGAAAATGGGATTCAAACAAGACGGACGTATTTCTGCTGTCGACCTCTATGTCATTCAAGATAACGGCGCAAACTCTGGTTTCTCAGACTGGCTTTCAGCCGGAGACTCGGTTTCTCTGGTCTATCAACCTGAGGCGATGCGCTTTCGAGGAATTCCCGTGTTTACCAATACACCAATGAAGGGACCTCAGCGTGGTCCTGGACAAAATCAAATTCACTCTGCTTTAGAACCTTTACTAGATAGAGCAGCAAGAGAATTGCAACTCGACCCGCTATCCATTCGTAAAATAAATGCGCCTGAAAAAAGAGATACCTATGGTGCAAACTCAAATTCATTAACAAGTTCCCACCTATCCGAAGCGCTTGAGAAAGGTGCCCAACAATTTGGCTGGGCGACGAAACGCTCCCAGAGCGGCAAGAGAAATGGTAGTAAAGTTATTGGTGTCGGGGTCGGCCAAGCTTATCATTCGGCGGGCAGCAATGGCTTTGATGGTTTGGTACGGATAACACCTGATGGAAAACTCCATATCCATACCGGTGTGGGTAATCTAGGAACCTATTCCCACACTGCTACCTCTCGAGTAGCAGCGGAGGTTCTTAAATATGATTGGGACAACTGCGTCATCGAGCGCGGAGATAGTCGTCGGCATCTACCCTGGAACTTTGGGCAATTTGGATCAAATACCTCCTTCACGATGACAAGGACCAACTTTGTAGCCGCCCAGGACGCTCTACAAAAAGTTCTAGAGATAGCGACAATTCAATTCGGTGGCTCTCCTTCCGATTTCGATATCGCAAATGAGACGGTCTTTCTAAAGAAAGATCCCTCGATTTTTCTTAGTTACGCTGACGTTGCAGCAGCAGCAATTGAGCTTGGCGGCAAATTTTCCGGACAAAGCGCTCCGGAAGACATTAACGCTATGACGCGTCGCTCGGTCGCTGGCCTTTCTGGAACAGGACTGATTGGTGTCGCAAAAGATAACCTCGAGAAGAATGCAACAGTTCCAGCACTCGCGGCTGGATTCATTCAAATCGAGTTAGACTTGGAAACGGGAAAATACGAAATACTAGATTACTTAGGAGTAGCTGACTGTGGAACCG
The DNA here is from genome assembly GCA_002693325.1 of Gemmatimonadota bacterium. GTDB lineage: Bacteria > Latescibacterota > UBA2968 > UBA8231 > UBA8231. The sequence goes on from NZPK01000009.1 coordinate 8,485, forward strand.
TCCTCCATCCTCGAGGGTTGGAGATACAGGTAAAAAGTGCTGCCGTGATGGGTTTTGGTATGGCCGGGTTTGAGCGTCATGCTTATGACCCGCAAAATGGCCTGCCAGCCTGTGCAGGCATTCATAACTCAAAGCTACCAACTTACCTCGACGTTCCGACTCCAATGGATTGGGCCGCCACTGACATTGCTGACCCGCAGAATCCGGTCGGTGTAAAAGGTGTTGGCGAGCCAATTCAAGGCTGCGCATCAGCTGCACTTCTTTGTGCGATTTCTGATGCTCTTGGTGGACATACGTTCAACCGAGTTCCGGTTACTGCAGATATGATAGTGAACGCTTCTTCTGGCAGAGCCCAGTCTCAGCGACCCCTATCCACAAATACCACTTAGCCGAATACATTACTCTTCAGGTAGATTAAACATTTCTACCATGTAATTTTGATAAGGTCCTTCCACAAGAAAATTGTTAAAGATCTCATGCAAGAGATTTATTGATGTCTTGACGGCTAAGCGAGAATCTGACTCTGAAAAACCAATCGATACCGAAACGTCGCTGTTTTTATTTCTCGCTTTTATGGAAAGTCGTTTCCCATCGATACGCCGGTGATTCGGAACCTCTTCCGCACAACGCGCCAGAAGAAATCTTCTAAACGCGTTATCCATATCCGATCGGTAGGGTACTGATGGCAAAATGCGTCTCAACTCTAATTCGTGCTTGACTACATTAAGCCGCAGTAAAAACGGTTTCTCTGTCATCCAATGGAATTTAAACTCAGAAACCTTTTCCCCAACATTGATGCAGCTAAAATTCTGAAAGATTCCACGATCTGCATAAGTTTGTAATTCAGACCTGAAAACCTCTAAAACTTTAGTCATAGTTTAGAACCGACTAACTTTTTTAAATCTACTTGTAATAGGCCAGCGCTCCAGGTGCAAAATGGCGAGGCATCGACGGTGGATACTGATTTGTCCAGAACTCTTTTTTACCCTGGCAATTAATCAAGGTAGATATCCCTTCATCAGAAGCGAGCTTGTATGCTCTCTCAAGAGCTGGAGTCATTTGATCAGGACTTGTTACATATTCTCCGTTACAGCCCAAAGCCTCTGCGATTTTTTCGTAGCGTAAATTCTCTTGGAATAAATACATATGCTGTGCCCTGACAGCCCCTCGACCAGCTCCCGATGTCCATACACCCCAAGCATTATTATTGTAGACAATCATAATCGCAGGTATTCGGTACTTACCAAGAGTTTCGAACTCCATGATCGAATATGCAGCGCCTGCGTCACCTGTTATACCGACGATTGGCGCGCCTCTGTAAGGAGCTTGTGGACCCACTCCGTTTTGAACTGCAGCACCTACTCCGACCGTGTAGCCAACGTCTGGACCGATAGCTCCGTATTGATAAGCCCCATTACAAATTTGTCCGGGGCGATGAGCCCTTAAATAACGCCGAGTGTAACGACCAATTCCATAACCTCCAGACACTACTGTAGTCTGGTCAGGTGCAATATCACCATGGTAAAGAAAATCTTGTAAATGCTTGCCTATTACTGCTGGATGGATCGACTCAGTGTCAGCGCTATATTTTAGGCCCAGAGAATAGTACTCCTGGCTTTGATCTTCAAAAGCCTTTCGAGCCGCGGCAAGCTCGTTCCTCCATTCAGGACGAGTCCGGACTGGTAAAGCGTCCTCAAGCGCTTCCAACGCCGCTTTTTCAGAACTCACGATACCAAGGTCAATCGGGACATTTCGACCTATGTCTGTCGAGTCAGGATCAATGCGAATCCATTTTGCGTCCGGCCCAAAAGCAAATTCGCCTATGGAGGGCATACAATATTGTCCTATTAGGATGACAAGATCCGCACTTCGGACAGCGTCAAGACCGGTGCTTGCCGACAGAGCGTGAGAGTCAGAAAAATGTCCACGCATAGGAGCAGACTCCGTAACAGCGATGTCGTTTTTTTCTGCTACGCGAAGAAGTGCATCCCAAGCTTTATCATAAAATACCCCTGTGCTGGCCACGATCATCGGACGTTCGGCCCGCTGAATCATGTCAACCGCTCGACTTATATCAGCTGGATTAGGATGCGCCTTAGATTCTGTGCGGTAACGGGTTTTGTCATAATAGTATTGAAGTTCGCCTGGCTCCTCGAATCTTGCTCGGGAGATTTCCCCTGGGAAGTCTAGATGGACTGGCTTAGGAATCCCGGTCTTAAGTTGTCGGAATGCATAGGCTGCATACTCATAAATTCTGTTAGGCGTAATTAATCTTTTACCCCACTTTTTTAAGCCGTCGGTTTGCGCCTGCTGATAAGCAGTCTGAATACCATGCTCTGTATCATCCTCACCAATGGTTTTATTGCTAGCGATTACAAGAAGCGGTGTCCGCGATGAGTTTGCCGCTCCGATATTCATAATCATGTTTGTAAAACCGGGGCCTTCAGTTCCAGACGTAGCAGCAATCTCTCCCGTAACACGAGAGAAGCCATCAGCTGCGGAGGTCATGTTACCTTCACACCGCCCTCCATAAGACGGTATACCCTCTGCAGCAATTGCATTAATCATATTGTAATTGCCCGGGCAACAGAAAAAACCAGCCACACCCTCATCTTTCATAAATTTGGCAAAAACCTCGGCACCAGTCATTGGAAAGTTTGCAGGTTTAGCAGCTTCCGCCAGTGTTCGAGGAATCTCCTCTGGAATTTTAATGCCAAGCGAATCAGTTTGCTGAGCCTTGCTCGATTCATTCTGCAAAATCGTCGCGGCTCCGGCACCCGCTAAAGCAGTGCCTTTGATGAAATTTCGCCGCGTAACGGTTTTGTCTTCTGTTAGTTTCTCAGAAGCCTGATCTGTATCGGTTTGAGTGTTTTTTGTTTTATTATTCATTCTCTTTCCTCAACAAGGATTATTCTTTTGTTGGTCTAAATTCGACTGGCCCAATATTTAAAACGTGAGCAACGATTTGCCAAATTGTCTCGTCATCGAGACTATCCTTAAACGGAGGCATTTCCAACCCTGCGCCGAACTTTATACTCCGAAAAATATGAAGAGGCGTAGTTCCATAATACCAAGTGCCTGGAGCAGTCAAATCAGCAGCAATAAAATCTATATTGGCGAGAGCTCGCCCATCCGCATCGTGGCACTGCTGACAGTTAATGAGATAAAAACTCTTTCCCCTGACTGCTGCTGATTTTGAATAAGCGACAGCGCTCGGCTCTGCGGGCATAGTCTCTTGCGCTACGATTTGCCCGAAAGAAAACAGTGTCATAAGTGTAAATATCTTAAACTGCA
>NZPK01000001.1 GCA_002693325.1 Gemmatimonadota bacterium
ATTCGTTAACTGAGGGAGAGGCTACCGCATTCGTGTTCGTGAGGCTCAAGACCTATCACCTCCTGACACGCTAGCTTGAGAGACACCACTATTATTATAATCAACAACACGAGTCGTACGTATCTTGGAAGTATACAAGGTATCAAGTGATATATAAAACTCATGCAAATCTAAAGAGATGCAGTAATGTTACTACATGTCATGGATCCCATTGTTTTTTCTTTTTCTTTTTTCCTCCCCTAACTTTTACCATATGCTATATATGGCATACAATATACCCATTGCCCATGGTAAAAATGATAAAAATGAAATTAAAACAGTGATGGTATGGATCCAGACCAGAATTTTTTTTTGCACTGAACAGCTGGCCGGAGGATATACGACTATAGACAATATGCCATATGGCATATACGACGTAAAAATATGAAAAATATTGAAAAATTATCACTTTGTGGGTGCCTATGGCATACATGTAGTTCGATGCTCGTCACAAAAATCTCTGATAAGTGTAACATCGGGAAAGGGGTTCAATATGCGCAATAAAGGATTAAAGAATTAAAGAATTCAACGTCATAGTGGTAGGTACGTACAGTAATCTTACTAAAAAGAATACATTAAATATAGCTAAAAAGGTCTTCATAAATATTCACCAACGACCAAGTGCCATTCCAACTACTCCAACGAGCCCAGCTGCTGCCGAAGCAACATTCGCAGCTAATTGTGTTTCTTCATAGAACTTTGCCCCTTTCTTACCGACATTCACAACAAGCTCTCGCGTAGTCCGATTTGGTTCAAGATTGGCTCGGAGCATCGACTCATATAAACTGACTACTTTTTCATATTCTCCACAAACATCAGCAGCATAAATCAAGGCATTGTACGTATGAACAGTCTCCGTTAAATTTTCGGAAGCCATGAGATTTCTAACATCAAGGGCAGCTCTTAGATCACGTTTTACAGCATGTCCAAGGATAAGACCAACGAAAGAATAGTCATCGGGGAAAATACCTTCATTTCGCATAAGATTATACAAGCAGCGCGCACGAAGTGTTTCACCACTTCTTCCGTAAGCTGCAATTAGTGTACTGAACGTGATAATTGTCGTGGGTACATCACGAGTACGCATGGAATGGAATATACTTTCAGCGATAGACCATTCTCCACATTTCCCACATGCACTCAACACTACATTATAGTGGATTTCATTTGGTACGAAATCTTCTTTGTTATTTACTATGTTAACTTGTTCTAACTTTCTCAAAAGATTTACTGCACTGCTCCACATCAAAGACTTTTCATATCCATTTAACATGGTTGTGTGAGCTCGTGCGTTCGGTAGAAATCCGTAGCCACCTTCAGATTTATTGATTCTCATTTTATTGTATATTCTCTCAGCATCTTTGACTTTTCCAGAATCTATGTATGCTTGCATTGTAGCAGTACATGTTTGGATGTTTTTTGGACACTTTGAAGAGTGAAAAATATCAAGAGCTTCCTGATACGCTCCACAGGTTGTAAAAGCACAGATTATATCAACAAAGAGTCGACCATCCACGTTCTCAAGTTTTAGAGCAGAGTGTGTAGCTGAACGAACTCCATCAATATTGTTTGCGGCTCCAAATGCACTCACAAGAGCACTCATAATGGGTAGATCTGGTTCAATGCTATTTTCTCTCATCTTTGGAATGAGCAATAAGGCCTAGTTTAAGCAGAAAAAGAACGAAGTTAGTATATTAATATAAAGAAAATGAGAGCAAGTGAAATAAGGTATAAAAAGAACTTACCCTTCTGGCGCCATTTTTCCCACCACGTACGCCTGCCCGAATGAGTGCACTATATGTAAAGACATTCGGAATCAGTCCTTTACTTATCATTTCATCAAAAGTGTCGAAAGCTAAAAGCCAATTATCACCATGGATGTTCTGGCCGATTGCTTGAATATAGGCTGTATATGTGTATGCAGTTGGTCTTATTAATGTATTATCCCCGGAAGTTTGACTCCAATTGAAAGCGAATGAGGCTTCATATAAATATCCTCGTTTACCGGCAATTGTTATTACAGTAGTTACAATATGGGCATTTGGGATCTTGCTCGAACTCTCAACAAGTTTCCGAAACGTCAAGAAAACCACCTTAAATAATTCATCATCTCTTCCGAGCACTTGGAATTTTTTATTAAGTGTCCGCGCGGCTAGTTCATCACTATTTGCAGCATTATCAGAATATTCTCGTGCTAAAAAATGTGCATAAGATTCGTGTTCAGACGTAATCCCAGTAGCATCTAACGATGAGGAAGATAAAGGCACGTGTTTTTTTAGAAATGGTGAAAACTTCCCTTTCTGTTTTCTTCCGCATCGCCTATGTAGCAATATATTCTTTGACGAAGAATTTAATAGGTGAAATGCATAACAGCACGTAGTTATCATGATGTGAGTGTAATAAATATACCTATAACTTTTTGCTATATTGATGTCTTTCCATACTATTTTATCTGTTAAAATTCTCCTTTCTTGTTGAAGTCAATATATATAATTCGCGTCTCTGTGTTCCAGGATCTGCCGGCTAGAAGTAACGATAGTGTGAAGGCAGATATTCTCTGTGTGTCATAAAGCACAACTCTTGATTGTTCTCCTTCTGTCCTAATAAAATCATTTACATTTACTCAAAATAGCATCCACGCATCCCCTGTGTCTGCTATTAAAAAAAGTCGTAAAAACAAACGTGAAAGTGACTTTTTGTGTACTCGTACTCGTAATTATTTTTTTATTTCGTACGAATACAGGTACGGCTAAATAACAGAACATACGAGTATCGACAAAAAAACAACGTATCGACGGCTGAAGAACAAGTTTTCGTTGCCAGCTTTACTTATGCTCAAATCGAACTTTGTGCCCTGTTTAAGAGGAAGGGAAATAATGCTTAATGGATAGAAATGTTGCCAAAACCTAGCAACTTTTATTCGCGCCTAAAGAGTTCAACGAATACTATTTTCGGTCGCGCACATTTTCTTTGTTCTTTTAAACCGAAATATGCGTGTAGAAATCTATACGGAACTGCGGAGCAAACTGAAAAGACCACATTGAAGTTAATCCGCGAAAAATATGAACAAGGTAGGGCCTTAACAGCTGTTACTGCATATGATTATTCTAGCGCTACACACGTAAGTTTTCACTTCTGTACTTCGAAACAATAAACTTACTTTGTTTTAGGTGGATCTAGCAGACATAGATATTCTTCTCGTTGGTGATTCTGCTTCCATGGTGATTCATGGTCACGATACAACATTACCGATTACACTTGAGGAAATGTTGGTACACTGTCGATCTGTTGCGCGTGGTGCTAAGAATACTTTCTTGGTTGGAGACATTCCCTTTGGAAGTTATGAAAGTAGTGACGAAAATTTATTAAAGTCTGCTATCAGGATATTGAAAGAAGGAGGAATGCATGCTGTTAAGTTAGAAGGTAGCGGTTATTGTCGTGTTTCGGCCGTTCGTAAGTTAAATCAGGCCGGTGTTGCTGTCATGGGTCATATCGGTTTAACTCCTCAATCTGTAAGTCTCTTTGGCGGATTCAGACCTCAAGCAAATAATGCGAGGGCCGCAGTAAAGCTTGTTGAACAGGCCATTGAGTTACAAGATGCTGGTTGTTTTTCAATTGTGCTAGAGTGCTTGCCCGACTGTGTTTCTGCGGCTATCACTTCTTCCGTCAATGTTCCTACGATTGGAATAGGAGCAGGTTCTAACACTAATGGTCAAATTCTAGTTTATCATGATCTGCTCGGATTTCTGCAACATCCCCATCATGCAAAAGTTACGCCAAAATTTTGCAAGCAGTATGCGCAAGTTGGTAAAGTCATCAATGATGCAATGATACACTTTAAACATGATGTTGCTACTGGTATATTTCCAGGAGCATTATTTTCTCCATACATTTTGAAACATCATGAAAGAGAAATATTTGTTGAGTTGCTAAAAAAGTCTGGATACTTTGATGCTGCAAGTGGCGTGGAAGCTTCTCAATTTTGATTATTGATCTTAGCGCTTAGATAAATACAAGTTATATAAAAAATATGTCGTAAATTTGTGAAAGGGTAATGTTCTCTCTGTATTATTTGAAATTGCATACAAGAATAGCTTTATGTAAAAGTTAACTTATGTACCAATTTGTCCTCCTCCAAATTGGCATCCCTACTCGTATATCTAAAATTCAATTCAAAATTTCTCGGGAACCCAAAAACCAAAATCAACTTTTTCATTTAGCCATACATGAAACCCTAACCTCTAAAACACCCAAAATAAATTAGGGTATGGTGCATATTTTTTGGTAAGAAAAAAGCAAAGAAATTGGTATTTTTAGGCCATTTCTTCGTAATTCTTCAACCCACCTTTTTGGCTTACTAGTACGTTCGTAGTTTCCTTTTTAAAGTCCCTTATCGACAAACTGAACTGTAAATTGGCCGACTTAGCTATCCAATTCAAAACATTAACCTTGCACTACATATATACATGGTGGCATAAGCATATCTACACAATTCTGAGATATGAGAACTACCCACCTTGAAGAGGACTTTTTTTACAAAGAGTTCTCTGCTAAGAACTCTCGACAATTTCCAATTTCTAACACAAACGTGGTACGAAATAAAGCGAGTGCCATGTTTTTGAGATTGACAAAACACGCTTCAGAAAAATACAAGGCAACACTCCCGCTCCTAGAACTAACAACGGAAAATACACACACAGAGCAAATATGGCAACAAATAGAGCTACAAATTTTAAGTATACTAAATCTTATTAAACCTATTAAATCTTGCTTAAAATTGAGTAGTTCAACTACACAAAATTGTGGAAGAACCGAAAGTATAAATTGGAAACAAAGAATGAGTAACGATAGTATAATCACACCAATCTTACATGATCCGAATGTTTTGAGTGCAGAAGTCCTACCATTGAACCAAAATGAGCAAGTTGTTCCATTGAATAGAAACATCTTGGCTGCAGAGAAAGAGCTGGTTGAACAGAAGCTTCGTAGTAAGATTACAGCAACAAAAGAAGAAAGTACGGATCACAAATCGGTGAAAACTCCGCTACTATTGTCGTCTCCCTTTCAGTTCATGCAGGAAAAACTTTCGGAAGAAATTGATAAGCTTGAAACTAGTGCGATTACAAAAGAATCATGGTCTTTTGTCGGGGAAGTCTCGGGAAGGCAGCGCCCTTTGAATAGTGCATTGGAAAGCAATCTCGAGTTTAATCAAGTTTCACAACCACGTCCTAATACCAGTATTGAAGCAACGCACACAATAGAAAATTTAATTCAGCAACGAATATTATTGAACAAGTGGGATGATGTAAAATCTACTGATGGTATTAAGATAGGCACGATGAATATGTGCACTCAATTGAGCGATGCTAAAGCAAAGGTAGGACTAGGAGAAATGTATGCAAAATCATACATGAGTCAAAAGTCGAACGAAATAGAAAAAGTGTTGAATAAAGTTGACTCGAAGAATTTCGAACTACATTGTTCTACTCGTAATTTATTTGATCAAGTTATTTATAAGTTGACTTCTCTGACAGATTCGTCTATGACTACTGAAAAGAGATTTGAAGAAATACTTTCTGAGAAAAGAACTTTAACTAGTCATACAAGCAAGAAGACACCGGAAGAGATATTTAAGGCGTTGGGTATTCGGAAGCATAAAAAAGATGCATCTTATTTGGATATGCCAACGAAGAAAAAGTCCAAATCAGAGTTGAAAAGAATGGATAAGAAAATTCCTTTGCCAAAGTTGGCCCAAATTGAAGGTTTTCATCCAGAAAGAGCTCAGACAATGAAAATTCCTGCAGAACGTGCAAATGAAAAGCAAGTTTATAATTGTACCACTAAGAAAAGCAATAATTCTGTTTTTGTCAAGTCCAGTAAGGTGTTTAACTCACTGGAAATGTTGAAAACGAATGAGTCACAAAAGCAGAAGGCTCTCGATTCAAACACAAACGTGAATAGAAATAAATTATAGAGCTAGGTAATGAAATTTTCACGTTCACTGGTACTCAAAATTACGTATAAATGCACATCAAATATAGTACCATGGTAAGTACCAAGTTGGTACCATACCTATTGTACCGAGTAGACAAGTCATGAGAATATACATGCTCGTAATTTTATAATTGTAAGGCTTCCACTGATTCTAACCTAAAATCTACTCGTAGGGAGAGAATCCTTTTGACCTCAGACCTATTGATACGCCATGTCAACAATCCTGAACGATCGCCCCAGTAATCCATTATTTCATCAAATGTCTCAAAGCTTAACACCATTCCAATTTGATTGAGACGTGAAAAAATATCCCGCATTTGGCATTGCATTAAACTTGTTAAGTTTGCAACTAGTTTCCGAATTTCTCGTTCAAAATGAAGTCCTCCGAGATGGTTGAACCGCAATCGAGTCATGACAATCATCTCAATGCGTCTTGCAAGATCTTGGAGTATTTGATGTACAAGTGTGCTAGAATTTGATGTTGACATTATGGGAACTAAATTCTGAGTTATTTTTTGAAAAACTACAATGATTTGTCCAGTCCAATTCTCGTGACAATCTTCATACCTATCACGAGTAAGCTCATATGAGGTTGTACCTAATATCTGAAGACAATTTCCAAATATATCAACAAAAACATTTGAAACGACGTCAACCATTTTGGTACAAAGATGCTTAAACTGTAAAGATGACTCCCTAAGGTTTCTAGTACAATTTAATATGTATTCTTTATCCGCCAATGTACCATACACTTCTGCTGAAGTAAGCAATTCATCTAACTTCATAATTAGTTCACTCATAGCATCTATATCATTCAAAGATCGCATGAAAGCATGAACTTCTAATTTAGTCGGCGTTTCTCCATCAGATGCATGATGAAATTCGATTGCATCAACGAGTTTACCTGGTCTTATGTAACTTGCCTGTCTTGTTATTCTATCTGAGAGCTCAGGGAACACCTGGCAAATAAAAGCAGACTTTACTGAGTCTAGAACAGAGCTAACACATTCGCATGAACCTGTTTGTAACGCTCTTTTAACGCTACGTTCCGAAATGTATAGAATATCGTCAACGATTGAGCTTGTAAGACAGTTCCCGTGCTCCTCAATATTGAATGCGATGGAAATACTTTTTTTTATATAAAGAAATTCGAGTGAGGAATAAATTTCATAGATCTTCTCGAAGTCTTTCAATTTATTCTCAAATAACTTGTCTAGACTAAGCTGAATCTGCGTATTGTTGCATATTTCGGAGATTTTAGAACAATATATTCTCCGGTACTGCTCATACTGAGCACATAATCCAGACAACTCTTCCAGAAAAATATCAATGTCCTGAGCAGATAAAGCACTACATCTCTCTTCAATCTCTGCTTCAATTACACTACGATCAAATTTTCTTCGTTTCAAATACATCATCAAAATCTTCTGAAGAACTTTACTGCACTCCTCATGACATAAAAGAACATATTCAGAGACCATATTCTCATCCAAAATTGGAGTCAAGCTTTTGCATTTCTTATCTAGTATTTCAAGAGTGTTATCAAATAGGCACGTGATCAAATTTAGGAAATATTTACGAAAAATATCTTCAGGCCCTTCAAACACAGCAACAATATTCTCATAATTCTTCCAGATGTAAATCTGTATATATTTAGACAAGTATTGAACAACTTTTTCAGTGCCACCAATCTTTGAGGCAATTTCAACATAGTTAAAGAAAAAGCTATCTTCGCTGAAAGTTGCATCCTTCAAAATATGCTCTATTTTCTCATTTAATATAGATTCAACATCGTTCTTTATCACCAATAAGTCGTTCTCAAACGAATTTTGGGATGGATTGAAACCTTGAATCGAAATTTCTCGTTGGCCGCTAAACTCCATCGACTGCTGTATTGCCTCAGTGAAGTCTCCAGCAATAAGGCTAACTTTCAGTCTTCGTAAAATTTTTCGTTGATTCAGTGCTGCCTGAATGCAATGCTTTGTTTTTTTGGCTTTATCTTTCGCTAGATTCAACTTTCGAGCAAAAACTACGGAAGAAAGCGCAACTGCACTTCTTTCAGAAGAGGTATCTTTTAACTGGCTCGTAGATGCTCCGATCGAATCCAAGAGATCTAGGTTGATATTCTGTAGAGTTTCATATGCGTGGAATCTCGATTCTAGCAATCTTGAGAGAGTTTCTGCATTTTGATTCTGTTCTTTCCGATTAATCTGTAATGTCTTCGTAACTTGGGTAGTGAAATCAATTTCTGTCATTCTTAGAAAACCAACTTTAAAACGAAAAAATTAAAGGATGCAATTATTGCAATATGATGAACAGACTACCCGCACGCAGGAGCTTAATATATACGTCCCTACAAGTGGATTTGATTATTTCTACCTCAAATTTATCACGCTTGTTTCACCTTTTAGAGACGATGGATCAGCAAAAGACGTAAAAAGTTTAAACTCATGGTTTGAGTCCTTAACAAATAGATTCGTTATTTTTTCGTCTGGTACTTTTGGAGTACGTCGTACGTAGGTACGAAAAAATGTCAAAAATGTGTCAAAAAGACTGTCGTCTGCGACAAAACAGCCTTAAAAATAAATATGGTAAAAATGAAATTGAAAAACAAGTGTTAGGTAGACACCTGGTATGGCCATACCATATTTGTTTTGAAACGATATTCTGGACCTATGGACATACATACTAGTAGTATCTTTTATTTCTATAAGTTAGGAAAGTGTTGAAAAAAACGTCCAAAGGGAAGGAAAAATGGTGAAAGGCTTTTTGTTTGACGGGAGCGTTTAGGCGGTGATACGTGTGCTTTTTTTTCAACGAACAAGATTTGCTTTTATCCGAGAGATAAGTAATAGAAGATAACTTCCTCTCATCAATGCCGGGTCTTGAAGAGCAATCCTCAAAGCCCAGTCGTTAGCAGACGTACAAATAAATTACTTGTGTTTTAATTTCATTTTTATCATTTATCATTTTTGTCAATAACTAGTCAGTTTTGTATTCTTCTCATTTTGTGCACGGTCAGGGTTTAGTGTTTATTTTTCATTGACCACATTTGATGGAAG
>NZPK01000152.1 GCA_002693325.1 Gemmatimonadota bacterium
ATGAATTCATTGATGCCGGGGCGGCCGATGTTGCTCCCGTTGTCCCTTAGGTCTAACATATATTTTTTAAAATCTATCAAACCAAGTCGTTCCATAAATACTGCTGAACTGTAGGTGGCCATTCCCTCCGACATCCACGAACTGAGGTTTCGGTCGGAATCCCGATCGGCATATGAATCGCAATGGGCAATCTGGAATACGTGATGATATTCGTGGAGCGCTCCCCAGGTGTTTTCGACTGGGTCGTTCTGGCGTCCAATTGAATTCGTGGTGACGTCCTCATAAACACGCCGGGGAGGCTTGCTCCAAGTGAGGCCGCCTTCGGCTTTTCCTTCCAAGACAGCTTGAATCTCGTTTATCACGTTAGGCCGCCGCAGGTATTCCTTGATCTGTTGGTCGGGTAAAATGGTAGAATTAGGATTGATCCTGCTTTTAGCTCGTTCCCGGTAAATGTTCAAAATGTTTTTTTTGTCTCCAGGCCCAAGTAGATAAACATGGTAAGGGCCGTAATTCCCAAAGTAGTTAATCGCATAATCCAGCCCTCGCCGGTAATACTTGACCAAAGTGCCATCCTCGTTAAGGCCTTTCGCTACATGCAAAACTGGATTGGCCTCTGTTTGAGAATGTAACGATGAGAAGGTCTCCTGATGTCGCTCGACTTGTGATTCATTAGCTACAACTGTAGTATAGCCTATCACCGTTATTAATATTAATGCGGTGGTGGATTGCATTTCCCCGAATGTGTTAAATGCTAGATTCAGAATTGTGGGCCCTACTTGAAAACTGCCCCTTCAAAATCGAGCTGATATATAATTCCTTGATTGTACCCCACCGCATAAATGTTACCGCTGCGATCTTGTCCAAATGAGACGAGACGATCGGGACATGTTCCTATTTCTCGAATTGTTTTTAATTTTCGATTTTCATGCCGAATTCCCCAGATGCGTCTGGACTGGTAATCCGCGCAAATGTAGACACCGTCGAATGATGAGGGTTTATCAGTGTCTGTCCGGATAACGTACCCTCCAGTGATGGAGACTCCATGTTTGCGTCGAAACGACACGACAGGTGGTGTGTATTCGTTTTTTTCCTTTCGGTAGCGTGTGGAAAACAGTTCGAATCCCTCATAGACATTCCATCCGTGGTTTTCTCCTGCGCGAACGATCGCGATCTCTTCAAACCTATTTTGCCCGACATCCCCGACCCATAATTCGCCATTTGCAGGGTCGAAACTAAATCGCCAGGGTTGGCGTAACCCGTATGCGAAGATCTCCGGAAGGACTTCATGATTTTCGTGGTCAATGAAAGGATTGTCCCTTGGAATACCATATGACTTACCTCCTTTTTGGTCATCTACGTCTATACGGAGCAGTTTGCCAGAATAATCGGATAAATCCTGGGCGTGACCGTGGGGATCCTCCTGTGGCCCGCCATCTCCTACGCCGATGTAGAGAAACCCGTCCGGGCCAAACTCCAGTCCGCCACCGTGGTGAAACTGTGTGGCTACTTCAAACTCCAAGACTTGGCGGGTGGGGTTTCCGGAATCTTTAAGAAGATTCTCGTTGGCGATTCGTTCCCCAATCATCATGCCGCGTCGAGGACCGTCTTTTATCTCGTGCATAAAATAGTACCTGCGGTTTTCTGAGAAATTTGGGTGAAATGCCAAGCCCAGTAATCCTTCGTCGTTGGTCACATACACTTCCTCCGGAATCTCCAGAAACGTGGATCGTATTTCACGCCCGTCGTCATCCTTCTCGAGAATGGATATCCGGGCACGGCTTTTTTCGAGTACCACAAACAAATTCTTGATACTGGGATGTTCTCCAAACCAGACTGGTTTCTGTAGGCCAAGCGATTGGCCGAAGAGAGGGGTTAACTTGATTGGTGCTGCCAATCGCTCAATTTCTGCGGGTGTTCCTTGTGTGTTACGTTCGGTTGATGACTTGTCTTTCAGATTTTCCAGATAGGCAATTAGGTTTGAAAACTCGTCCTTGGAGAGAGTGGCGTAAAGGTTGGATGGCATCATTGATACCGGACTGGTCGAGTGATCCTTAATATCTGACTTGGCCAAGCGATGGCGAATATCCCCGGGGCCGGCGATGACGAGTTGTTCGGCAGACGAATGCTTGATGATTCCGCTGAAGACTTCATTGTCCTTCGTCTTAATCACGGAGAGAGAATAGCCAGTCATTATGTTCGCTGAAGGCTCTAAAATTGATTGGATGAGATCTGCTCGGGAGAATTTATCGCCTGCTGCGGCAAGATCCGGTCCGGCCATTCGGCCATTACCGTCAGTCGTGTGGCAAAGGGTGCATTGAGTTACCTTGGCCGAGAAAAGTTTTTCGCCAAGTACAGGATCGCCATTCCTCGACATCGCATGCTTCCGATAGTCTTCTACGGATGCTATGTTAGGGGTGGTCAACTCAGCCTTGGACTCCTTGTCCTGGCCTTGGCAATAAAGAAGGGCAGGGAGTGAAAACAGAGTTACTACCAAAATGGACGAGTAGAGCATGCCGAAAAGGATGTCGAAGCGGCGGTTGCAGTTCAAGCCCTTGGGCGATGTCGTTTGCAAAAGATGCGTGTTTGCGCCAATGTCCGCAGAACGCTTGGGCTAAGTCCCGGGATCAAAAACGAAAATATGACACATTTACAAAGAACCCCCATTCTAAATTCCTATGCAATTGGATACACGGCTGCGTTGATAATTTGTGTCTTTTTTGTGGCATCGGCTGCGTTCGGGGTACCCGAGCACAAACCGTCAGAAATGCCCTCCGCCAAGCCGGAGTCTGTCGATATGACTACAGAAGGGCTACGTCGAATAGACTCAGCCATTCAAGAACAAGTCACCGCCGGACATATTCAGGGAGCGGTGACTGTAGTGGCTCGGCGGGGAATGGTGGTCCATTTTTCATCGCACGGGCAAATGGATGTGAAGAAAAAGAGGCCGATGGAGCATGATGCAATTTACCGCATGGCATCCTCGTCGAAAGCGGTGCTGGGTGTAGCGGCAATGATCTTGATTGAAGAAGGCAAAATGCAACCAAACGATCCGGTTTCCAAATACATCCCGACCTTCGCCAATGTGAAAGTGGTCGAACTTATTGATGCGAATTTCAAGGAGGCCAAGTCGGCTTCTGCGAAACCGAAGAAAAAATTCAAAACTGATGTTCCAAAATACAGACTTGTGCCGGCGGAGACCCCGGTGACAATTCACCATTTGCTCACACATACCTCCGGGATTATGAGCGGTGGGTACGGTCATGCTGTGAATCCGGTTAAACGAACAGCCGAGGATACTCTTGCCACTTATGTGACAAGGATCGCAAAAGTGCCATTGGACTTTCAACCCGGTACACGCTGGAGCTACAGCCCTCGCACGGGATTGGATGTGGTTGCACGGGTCATCGAGATTATTTCCGGAACCTCGTATGACAGATTCCTCCGGGAAAGAATTTTTGAACCGTTAAAAATGAACAGTACCTATTTCAATCTACCGGAAACATTGGAGACCAAAAGGGTTGTTCTGAATGCGGATTGGGCGAAGGCGAAAGGCTGGGGTAGGAGAACCAACTATTACTCCGCTTCGGGTGGCCTTTCGAGTACTGCAGAAGACTTCCTGCATTTTCAGCAAATGCTATTAAACGGAGGGGTGCTGTTTGGCCATCGAATTCTCAGTCCAGATTCAGTGGCTATGATGCGTAAAAATCAGGTGAGAGAACTTTATTCTGCGGGCAAAAAAGGCAAGAAAGGAACTGGGTTTGGATACACCGTAGCCGTCACACTTGAACCGGAAGAAGCTGGAAATCATCGTGGCAAAGGATCCTACGGATGGGGCGGAGCGTTTGGAACGATGTCATGGTCTGACCCTGAAAACGAGTTGGTGGTTGTGATCATGCTTCAGCAACCTCACGGATACACTCTGCGTGAAATCGAAAAACTCGTCTCACAAGCGATTATTAAATAAGTCGCTTATTAAAAATGGTGGAGGCGGGGGGAGTCGAACCCCCGTCCCAATTAAACCAATTTCCAACGTCTACATGCTTATTCAGGGCTGAAGTTTCGGTGGTCGAATAACGGCCTGACACGAATTCGTCCACCTAGTCGGCAGTAAAGTTTCGGTTGAAAACCGCGCCGTCTCCAGCTTCAACCTAACCTGCTGTCGGCGCCTGCATCCCGTAGCAGGTATTCGGGAGCAGACGTCACGGTTTATGCCGCGAGGGCCAATTCTTCGTTGGCAGTTATGTTTTTGGTCCGATGGTTTTACGAGGGAAACGAGCCATCCTCGACATGCAATCAGAAACGTATTCAACCGGTCGATAACCAGTACGCCCCCAATAAGTTTTATATTTTATCATATAGCTACTGGTTCAACAAGGTCTATTTAAATTGCCTTAAACCGCAAGCAGAAATGATTTGCGAAAAAATGTATTTACTTTAAGTATTTAAATAATATTATTCATTTATAATATACTGTATACTAATATGCCTATTTACTGTTAATTATAAAAGGAGTTAATTGATCGCTATTAGATATAACATGCATGGCGGTTTAATAATAATTTAATTAATTCTTGGAATTAGCTCTGATTATTGATAAATATATTAATTGTATATTTTTTGGAGAGGGGGGGGATCCGGCATAAGGTTGCAAATAAACATCAATAGTGTAAAAAAGCTAGAGTTGGTTCAAGTACCAACGTGCTAAAATGTATTTTCTAGACTTATCCAAAATTAAAAATAGTTTAATATCGCGTCGTGTCGATAAAGAAAACAATTTAATAAGCTGTAAAAAAATTACATATTTAAAAATTATTGTATCTAAATTATGCTGAATTTTTTTTCGATTTGACAGTGAGAGTGTTTGTGCTATTTAACGCAGGTGTTATTTCGAAATTTCCATTCTGTTGCCATAATTTTTATAATATGTCTGGTTTTTTCAGGTTGCTCTGACACAAAAAATACAAGTGAAAATGAGGAAATATTAAAGAAATTGGATGAATTATCATCGAAATTAGGTGAAATAGATGAATTGCGACGTAAGGTTGACACAATTCATAATTCCTCTTCTAACTTGGTAAGTGGAAGCTTAAGCAATAATTCTCCGACAGATACAGTTGTCACTGATTCGGAAGTGTCAACGCTTGATTTGCATGATTCTGCTGCAGTCGGAGACATTATTACTCTAAAAAAACTTTTATCTGAAAATGCTGATGTGAATGCAACTGATAAACTTGGGCGAACACCTCTTCATTACGCAGCTTCAAACGGTCGCTTTGAAATAATAGAAATTTTAATTAATAATCGGGCAAAAATAAATTTATTGGACAATGACAAACTCACTCCGCTGAATCACGCTCTTTTGCTGGGAAACGAAAAAACCATTAAGTTTCTTGAGTCCCAAGGAGCTGTAGCGTCAGAGGTGATTAATCCAATTGTCAGCAAGCCGAAAGAGCAGGGAGACGCCGATATTGTTTTAAATGCAATTATTAATGACGATTTACCTGCTTTTAAAAAACAAATTCAACTTGGTTTTAATCTTTATTCAGAATTGCCAAATGGTGGTAAATTTATAAGTGCAATTGCGTCTAATGGCAGTTTTGAGATCTTTGATTACTGCGCGTCTGAAGAAAACATTGAACTTATTTTACCCGGTGACGATTTGTTAATCAATGCAATCAATAAATTTATTGAAAATTCATATGGCAATAATTTCAGTAAGGCGCAAAGGGTAAAATTCCTAAAATTAATTGATAGTTTTTGTAAGGTGTTCCCTGAAATTGTTAATGTTACATCTGAAGGTTATGCGCCTATTCATATGGCAATTGGCATACAAGATACAGAATTGCTCAATATTATTTTATCTAATAAGGCCAATGTGGAGCTTAAGTCTATTAATTCTCAATCCCCCTTAATAATGGCTGTCACGTCTCCTCAGCATACTCATGGAGACTCGGGGGATCATGACCATAAAGAGAGTCATGGGCATCAATCTGAAATGGTAGATATTCTGGTTAAATCGGGCGCTGATATAGATGCGAAGGGATTCAAAGGTAGAAATGCCTTAATGGAGGCTATAAAAACAGGGAATGAAGATCTATCTATGAAGCTTCTCAAAATGAAAGCCGATCCGAACTCGAGTGACACTGACGGTGTAACAGCACTTCACCTCGCGGCTTATTCTGGGCAGTTGGGTTTATGTAAAACTTTATTATCCATCGGCGCAAACAAGGATGCTGAAGTGAAAATCGGTCCAAAATTAGGTTTAAAACCTATTGATGCAGCTCGTGAAAGAAACCACAAAGAGATAATTAATTTACTGGAGGGTAAAAACTAAAGTGAGAGTTTTTAAGTCAATTTTTGTTTTATCTTTCGCATTTATTAACGTAATTTGCCAATCTGCTGAATTTAATTATCAGGGCCAGATTAGTCTTGTCAAAAATGGAGAGAATTTCAGTCAGGCATCTGGTGATTTTAAATTTGCTATCGTAGATGAGTCAGGGGAGAGGTCATACTGGAGTAATGATTCAAGCAGCATAAATGGAAATGAACCATTAAGTTCTGTTAAAGTTATTTTCCCAGATAAGAATGGAGTTTTTAGTGTTACTCTTGGTGCTGCTCCCATGACAAAAATTCCAGATTCATTATTTCCTGTAAAGGATGCATATTTAAGAATTTGGTTTAGTTCTGATGGTCAAAATTTTGATCTATTAGAACCTGACGAAAAGTTCACAAGTGTGCCGTATTCGATTAGGGCAAAAGTTGCAGATAGCATAGCTGACAAAAGCATAGATATCGGTAGTTTATCAAGCGATTTTGCTGGTATGACGCTTGTGTCCGATGACCCGAAAGACGAGAAATTACTCAATTTTGGGTTTGGTAAATTTGGAACCATTAATGCTAAACCATGGATCAGCGCTTCAAATATAAATGAGCCCCCACCATTAATTGGGCATTCGTCGATATCCTATGGAGAGGAAAGCTTGGAAAGTTATCAAATGCTTATTTGGGGTGGGTCGCCATTAAAAAACAGATTAACTAACTCAGGTTGGATTTACAATGCAGGTTCAGATATATGGTCTGAAGTCAGCTTGCTCGATGCTCCCACTCCAAGAATTAATCATTCAGCCAGCATTTATCGAGATAATATGATTATTTGGGGTGGGGCAGATGTAGATGGTAATGTTTTAAGTGATGGAGGTATATATAATATAAAAAGTGATGAATG
>NZPK01000006.1:0-7500 GCA_002693325.1 Gemmatimonadota bacterium
ATGATTCCTAATGTTCCTTCTGTTCCTATAAACAGATTTGATACATCAGGCCCTACTGAGGAATTTGGAATGTGGCTTATAGGTAAGATTTCTCCAGATGGAAGAACTGTTTCAAGGCCAATCACTTGCTCTCCCATAGTGCCATATTTACTGGCTGTGTAACCTACTCCATTCGTTGAAATGGCTCCCCCTACAGATGCTATTGGCAAAGAATAAGGATCGTGACCTAATATATGTTGTTTGGTGCGGAGCAAGGAGTTTAATTCACCAAGTATCATGCCTGCCTCGACAGTTACAGATCTACTCTGCAAATCAAGTGTTATCAGTTTATTCATCTTTTTAAGGCTGATCATCAAAGAATCCGCTAATGGAGCTATACCTCCCATTACTCCAGTACCTCCTCCCACAGGGATTACAGGTATGACATTAAGATTGGCTAATTTGATAATCTCGGATACTTGTTTATTGGAGGTCGGGAAAATAACCGCGGAAGGAAGAATATGCAATTCATTTAGTAAATTGTGCGCTCGGTTTGGGGATAATGCATCGGATGAGAAGATATCTAAATTGGTTTTGTCTGTAACTAAATGTTCCTGTCCTACTATAGTTCTGAGCTGACTTAGAATGCTCTCATCTAACATTGATTCATTGCCATTTAGGTCCGGCAGAGGTGTCTTCAATATTAATATTTAAGTCTTGTAGAGAGTTCCTGATTTTGTCTGCAAGGTTGTACTGATTCGCTTCTCTCAAATCTTCTCGGATCTCTAATAGTAAATCGACAAAGGGCGCTACGTCAGACAGAGTTTTAGTCTCTGGAGCTGAAAAAGTTATTCCTAATATTGATCCCATTGTTTTCAGTTCATGCTGCGCGTTTTCTACTTCTAGACCGGATTCTTTTGCTCTGTTAATTTCTCTGGCCAAATCGAACATAACAGCAATTGACTGAGGGGTATCCAGATCATTATTCATGTGACTTAAGAATTTCATTCTATATTCTGATGCATCAAGATCAGTACCACTAGCTGTGGTTGGTTCCAAAGCAATTCTTAATCTTTGTAGGCTCCTTGAGACAGCTTCACATCCTTCATCACTGTAGTTCAAAGGTGACCGGTAGTGAGAACTTAGCAAATACAATCTGAGTGCATCAGGTTGATGTTTCGTTAAGGCTTCTTCTACAGATACAAGGTTGCCAATGGATTTACTCATTTTATCTTGCCCGAATTGGAGCAATCCGTTATGCATCCATATTTTTGAGAAAGGTTGCTTGCTTGTGTATGCTTCGCTTTGCGCGATTTCATTTTCGTGATGAGGGAACACTAGATCCATCCCTCCGCCATGAATATCTAATTGTTCTCCTAAGTATTTGGTTGACATTGTTGTGCATTCAATATGCCACCCAGGTCGCCCAGGTCCCCACGGACTGTCCCAAGACGGTTCACCCTCTTTGGAACCTTTCCAAAGTGCAAAATCTATTGGATTTTCCTTATTAGGATCTATGTCTATTCTTGATCCTGATATCATGTCATCTGTCGATCGATTACTAAGTTCTCCGTAATTAGTGGACTCATTGACTCTGAAGAACACATCTGATCCAGCAGCATACGCATATCCGTTGCTAATTAAGGTATTTATAGTTTCTATAATATCTGGGATTTCTTGTGTGGCTCTTGGATACTTCGTAGCTCTTAGAACATTTAAGGCGTCCATGGTGGCAAAAAAATCTTGGATATATCGTTCAGTAAGTTCGTCCTCACTTATCCCTTCTTCTTGTGCCTTTAATATGATTTTGTCGTCTACATCAGTAAAGTTCTGTACGTGGTGCACATTGAACCCTGAATATTCCAGATATCGTCTTAATACATCAAAAACGACATAGCTCAAAGCGTGGCCTACATGAGTTGAGGAATAAGGAGTTACCCCGCATACGTAGACCTTTACTTCAGTTGGGTCATTGGGTTTAAAGTCTTCTATTTTCCTATTTAGTGTGTTGTAAAGTTTCATTGTGTTCTATTGATTGTGACCACTGCCATAGCGGCTATTCCTTGTTCCTGCCCTATAAAACCTAGATAGTCGGTGGTGGTAGCTTTGATATTTATAGAGCTGAGACCAATGCTTAGTACAGAGTCTATATTTTTACGCATATCCATGATGTACGGCGATAATGCTGGTTTTTGAGCAATTATTGTAGCATCGACATGGGATACCTGCCAGTTTGATTCTTTTCTAAGTTTATCTACTCTCTTCAGTAACTCCATACTACTTATGCCCCTAAGGGACGCATCTTCAGAAGGGAATATGCTTCCTATATCTCCTAAAGTCAGACTTCCTAATAATGCATCTATTATGGAGTGGATCAAAACATCTCCGTCGCTATGTCCAAGCAATCCTAGTTCATGAGGTATTAGAACTCCTCCTAAGATTAATTGTGAACCACTCTCTAATTGATGTGCATCAATACCTATTCCTGATTTGTATTCAAACATCGTGCCAAGTTATGCTCCCTCAGGATTTAATAGAATGTATTCTGCTAGCATCAGATCTACTGGGGTGGTAACTTTGATATTTCTAGGATCACCCTCCGCTAGATGTATCGGTATGTTTAGAGATTCTAATAGTGATGAATCGTCGGTATGTTCGTTTGTGCTGTTTGAGTATGCTTCATGGATCATAGCCCACTCAAAAACTTGAGGTGTCTGGGCTTGCCATAAATGAGTTCTGTCAACGGTATTGAGTATGACCTTATTTGTATCAGATTCTTTGATTGTGTCTACCACCGGAATTGCCGGGACGGCGCTACCATGAATTTGTGCTAGATTTATGCAATTGGTAATGGTTTCACTAGTGACGCAAGGACGGGCGCCATCGTGTATACCTACTAATTTGGTTTCTGGTAAGCATTTAAGCCCGAGTCTTACAGATTCTTGACGTGTTTTACCTCCAGGGCAAACCTTAATCACTTTTGAGAATCCTGACGCGACTATCATTTGTTTCGCTTCTTGTGTTTTATGGGTCTCTACTACTACGCATATGTGCGCTACCGATGGATGGTTTTCGAATGTTTTCAAAGTGTGATGTAATAGCGGGTGATGAGCAATGCTTGCGTATATTTTGTCTTTTCCCATTCGGGTGCTATTGCCAGCTGCAACTATCACGACCCCCAAAATAGATTGTTCTTTGGGCATTTAGGCACTTCGGGTTTGTGCAAATATGATCCTGCCCGCAGCTGTCTGTAGAACACGTGTTACCGTAACATCATGGCTGGAATTAATGAAACGACGACCGCCTTCTACAACTACCATGGTTCCGTCGTCTAAGTATGCAACGCCTTGACCTATTTCTTTACCTTCTTGCACTATATTAACGTTTATTTCCTCGCCGGGAATCACGATCGATTTAACAGCGTTAGCTAGTTCATTAACATTTAATACTGGGATCCCTTGTAATTCTGCAACCCTGTTTAAGTTGTAGTCAGTGGTAAAAATACAAGCGTTCATGTTCTTTGCGAGTTGAATCAGTTCAGAGTCTACTTCGTTTGTGTAATTCACTCCTACATCTAATATCTGCATCTGGATTTTGTTACTGTTTTGTAAGTCTGAGAGCACGTCTAGTCCTCTTCTTCCTTTATTTCTTCGGATTGCGTCAGGTGAATCTGAGATGTGTCGTAGTTCATCAAGAACAAATCTAGGAATCAATAATTCACGGTCTATAAATCCAGTCGCAACAATATCAGAAATCCTTCCATCTATGATTGCACTTGTGTCGACTAGTATCGATGAACTGAAATTACTGCGGGAACTAAGGTGATTTGTGTTAAAGCTAGATTGCATGAAATTACGAATATTTTTCCCTTTGCTGATTCCTAATAATAATCCTATTAGCCCTAACAATGCGTATATAAAGAAGGGCAAAATACTCCCCATCCATCCAGGCAAATTAGATATAGGAATGGAGACCAAAGCAGATATCACTAGGCCTGCGATTAAACCTAGGATGCCTGCCGCGAGGGTGAAACCTGATATGTTGTTATTAGAATTCATGCTTTAATTTCTCAATATCTATTTTATCGACTTGGAATTATTCGGTCAAACGATACTTATTATTTGAAATATGGTGGTGGTTCGTGATGATTAAGTCTAGAAAGGCAGCCTGATTATGTATATAATTTCCAAAGACAGAACGATTACTTGTATTTGATATATTCAAGTGATGTAAAAAGAGGTAAAGGGGCTTAAAAATGAGTGACATAATTTCCAATTTACAATCATCAATAGATGCTAAATCAATTCTTCAGCATCCTTTCTATCAGGCTTGGCAGAAAGGTGAACTAAACCAGGAAGATTTGAAACTTTATGCAGAACAATATTATTTTTTCGAATCAGCATTTCCTCAAAGGTTAAGCACGATTCATGCCAAATGTGACGATGCATCTGTAAGACAGACAATTTTAGTGAATTTGTGGGATGAAGAGTTTGGGGAAGATAACCATGCTTCACAATGGCTTCAATTTTGCGAAGGGTTAGGGCTGGATCGAGAAGAGGTTAAACAGGCAGAGTTATTACCAACAACACAGCATTTGGTCGACACATACACTCAAATTTGTGATCAGGAAGCATTCCAGCACGGAATGGCTATTATGTATGCATGGGAATATCAGGTTCCTAGAGTGGCAACAGAAAAAATTGTTGGTTTAAGGAAATTCTTTGATTTGCCTGAAGATTCTTTAACCTTCTTCAAGGTTCATAGTACTGAAAAGATTGCACATCACGAAGCAGAGGCTGAATCAATATCTGCTACAGTTAGTGATACTGACACTGAGGACATATTAGGTAGTGTCAATCAAGCTCTTGATGCAATGTGGACCTTTTTAGATGGAGTGGATGAGGCCAGAAATAAATTAGCCGCAGCAGCTGACTAGTATGAGACTGTGTTCTTTTATTCCTAGCGCGACAGAGATCATATATCTTTTGGAGCAAGAGGATAATTTATTTGGAGTTACTCATGAGTGTGATTACCCTTATGCCGCTTTAGATAAACCTAATGTAGTCAGAAGTGTATTTGACGAATTCCAAGATCCTACGAGTGAGGAAATAAATTCTGTTATTTCTGAACGATTGAAAAACGGTCTGGGAATTTATCAGATTGATGAGGAAGTTCTAGCAACTGCCCAACCAGAAGTAATCTTCACGCAGCAGGTTTGTGAGGTATGAGCAATTTCTTCTCAGCAGGTTGCTGAGGCATGTGTTAAGTTGGATCAGTCTCCGGAGATAGTGTCTTTGGATCCTCAATTACTAAGCGACGTATTAGAAGACATCCAAAGAATAGGCAAAATCACTAATACTGAAGCTAAAGCACAACAGATAGTAGATAACTTACAACTTCGGATAGATAGAATTTCGGATGTTAGTGAAACGGTAACCTATAAGCCAAGTGTGTTCTGTATTGAGTGGGTAGACCCGGTTATGTGTGCGGGGCATTGGATACCCGAAATGGTAGAGATAGCGGGTGGAGTAGATTGTTTTGGAGATAAAACAAAAGGATCCTTTGTTATAGATTGGGACGATGTAATTAAAGCCGACCCAGATAAGATAATTCTTATGCCCTGTGGTTTTGGAGTGTCTAGGGCATTGAAGGATCTGGAGAGCTTGGAACAAAGAGAGGGATGGTCATCTTTAAAAGCGGTGACTACCCAACAAGTGTATGTGGTAGATGCAGGTAGTTTTACAAGTAGATCTGGTCCCAGATTGGTGACAGGATTGGAAATGCTTGCAGAAATTATACATCCAGAGCTCAACGTTGATTTGATACCAGCTGATTCAGTGCTGAGACTGTTTAGTTAGTTTTTACTGAATCCGGGATAAGGGTTATTTTTATTTGTTTCAGCTTCGAATAATTTAATTGACTCATTTAGAATAGGAAGTAGCAGTTTGGCTTGTCTTTCAAATGATTCACTTTCTAGAAGGTTTTGCTTGATATTATTAGGCACAGATAAATTTTGAAGGACCAGGTCTATCCCTTGGTATATTAATGATTGTGGGTCTGATTCTGTAAAATAAGAACTAGCCCATCCTCCATATGACTCATCTATGACTTTATTCAAGTTCTTGATAGTGTGTTGGACTTCTTCTAGTGAGCTTACATCAGGAGCGTTGAATACATGTCTTATTTCCTCGACTCGGGCGCTCAAATAAGGCTTGTCATATAAGAGTTCTTCTATTTTAAATTTTTCCTGTCCTCGTATGATTATTTCTATGGTTCCATCAGTGTTATGAGAGGCGCTTGTAATGTGTCCAAATGTGCCAATGTTGTAAGGGGTAGCGTAATTCCCTACCTCGTTACCATCTTTTATTAAGATGATACCTACTGGTTGGGTATAATTGGTACAGTATTCAACCATCTGCTTGTATCGATCTTCGAAAATATGCAATGGAAGATCCGTATTGGGAAACAAAACTAAGTTCAAAGGGAATATGGGTATTGGGTTATCCATTATCGGTCACTGTGTGAGCAAGAACCAAATTATGGCTCTACTCGGATGGAGTCACCTACATTGAAAGTCCCGCCATTTAACACTATAGATAATATCCCACGTTTTCCGTCTAAAGCTGCTTGTAGTCCATCTTCAATAACATCCATTTTGTGGCAAGGGTCACAAAGGCCAGTTGCTTCTAATGTGACGTTGTCCCCAACGAAAAATACGTTGCCTGGTTGAATGTTTGATAAATCTAGACCAGTGGTGGTGATATTCTCTTTTATTTGTCCAGGTATTAGTTTAAATTCATCAAGAGTTTCTTTATCCATTACTAGAACTTGTCTTAAGTTTGCTGGGTTTCTGCTTCTATCATTCTCCAAGCCTTCTCCTGTAATAGCCGATGCGGAGGTTACTGCTACTGAGTCTTCTCCTTTGATTTCTGCGATATGGATAGCAACTATGGTTCCGTCGTTCATGGTATGCACTCCTCATATTAATATGTGAATTTTCTAAAGCATGAGATATAAGGTTTACTGGTATCTCTTCAACGATTATAGTGGTAAAACCAAACATTTGGAATACCGAAATGGTCTGTAGGAGTAAATTATGGCTAATGAATTTATTAAAACTGAATTAATAGACGGGGTACTGAAAATTACTATGCATGATCCTGCTACCAGGAATGCATTAGGCCCAGAAATGGCTAGGGAAATAATAGATACTTTGGATAACTTTGAACAAGACAATAGCTGTAGAGTATTGCTATTAACTGGTACTGATCCATCTTTTTGTTCAGGTGCTAACGTCAAAGGCTTTAGACAACGAATCGAGGATCGAGAACAGAAGACCGCTACAGAAGGAGAACAAGAAGATTTGCCATGGGGGAAAATGGAGAAAGTGTTATCAAAAAGAGAACTACAATCTCCTTATGCTGCCCCTAAAGTTGTATTGCGACTACATGAATTACAGAAACCCTCGATAGCTGCCGTGAATGGACATGCTATGGGTGTTGGAATGGGATTATCTTTAGG
>NZPK01000010.1 GCA_002693325.1 Gemmatimonadota bacterium
AAAAACTTTATGACAAATTATTAGTCTCAAAAAATAGTTTAACTATTGCTGAGTTTTTAACATCAAATTCTGAGTTAAGACATGTTGTAAGGAGAGCATTCATTGTAGAAAAATTTCCTTATTCAGAAATACAATCTAATCAAACCGGACTCCACTATAAAATCCTTATCTGGTCAAAATTATCTACTCTTTCGACCAGAGCTCAATACAGGTATTCACGTGTTAGTAGCAAAGCTAACTAAAAATAATACGGTATTTGGAAGCAAAAAAATATCTTTTTATGCTGATGCAAGACTCCGTATTCGAAACGCTCTTGTCTACCCGAATCCAGTAAAAAATCGAACTAATTTTACCTATATGCTTTCGCAGGAAGCGTTTGTCACAACAAAGATTTTTAGCCTCTCCGGGACTATTGTTAAAACGCTAGGGCCGTATAAACAGACCGCCGGTTTCAATAATATCCAATGGGACAGCGATGACGACTTTAATCGGTTACTGGCAAATGGCAGTTATTTATTCGAAATTAAAGCAGCAAACGGAAACGGCGTTACCACAAAAAATGGTGCCTTTGTTATCTTACGCTAAATTATTCCGTTACTTAACAGCCGTTTGAATTTAAACCTTTGGTGCATTAACGATGCTATTCGACAGTATAATTCTACTCGGTCAGAATTTACATATTAAAGACGCAGCCGATATAGCGGCATTCGGACTTTTACTTTGGGGTGTAATAGTCTGGGCACGACGAGTTCATGCAATTTTAGCGTTAGTGGGTTTAGGGTTTTTAGCCCTACTATACTTAGTTTCTATAAAACTAGAACTGCAACTAATGGCTTGGTTTTTTCAAGGCTTTTTTGCTGCGCTTGTAATTTTTTTGGTCGTAGTTTTTCAAGACGACCTCCGCCGACTTTTTGAACGAATCGCATTGCTCGGTTTAAGACGTAACAAAGATTCACCTAACCCAGCTGATGGGGGCACTTTGGTGAGAGCTATTAACTACATGGCTCACGACCGTTGGGGAGCTTTAATAGTACTGCCTGGACGGGACCCTATCGAACGCCACCTACAAGGAGGCATAGAATTAGATGCTGAGCCAAGTGAAGAATTACTACTTAGTCTTTTTGACCCAAGTTCACCAGGACATGACGGAGCAGTAATTTGGGTGAATAACCGAATTGTACGTTTTGGGGTACATCTTCCTCTTTCAGAAAATAGAGAGGAACTTGGACCCGGAGGGACTCGACATGCTGCAGCTCTTGGTTTGGCGGAAAAATGTGATGCGATCTGTATCGTAGTGTCCGAAGAACGAGGAACTATTTCCGTAGCCGGTTCTGGGCATTTGAATCCGGTTAAAGATACTACAACACTTCGAAATACCATAATCAACCACATACCCAGAGATACAATCCGCAAACGCCGTAGTACGAAAATATTGTTAAGCAGAGTTTTGGAATGCCTTATGGCTTTCGCATTGTCTCTAACTGCCTGGGCAGCACTTATTCCTGGATCAGACCGAGATAATTTAGTACAAAAGGCCAAATTGGAAATCCAAGGACTTCCATCCAACTGTAAGCTTGTAAGTATACAGCCGGATAGCGTATCCGTACAAATAGAAGGATCACGCAGAGCTTTACTACTAACTCAAGACGAATCAATAATCGCCTCGGTTAAAGTTGACCCTGACCTTATAAAGATCGGAAGAAGAACCTTTGAAATACGTAATGAACATATAATTCATAACCCTTCAGTAGACTTAGTATCCGTAAAGCCATCAAAAATATTTCTCTCCCTCCGTTGCGGTCCCTTCCTCAAATAAGCTATGAAGACTCCACCATATTACTGGCAAAATACATTCGTTTTGACTTAATTGTTGGTATCCTATCCAATGGAGCTGTCTAATGAAAATCGCACTAACCGCAGGAGAAGATATACAACACCTCCAATTCATCCATCAATTAGGGCTAAGTTATGTCGTAAGTGGCATCTCAATATCTGAAAAAGGTATCATTGAACTTGAAAATTTAGAGCGTCGCAGAAGTCACTTTGAAAAATACAGACTGAAGTGGGACGTCATCGAAAACCTGCCTCCCCTAAGTTATAACAAAGCTATGTTTGGTCTCGAAGGACGCGACGAACAAATTGATAACGTTTGCCAATCCATAGAAAATATAGGTGCTGCTGGGATCGAAGTTTTGCAATATCAATGGATGCTACTGGGTGGGCTCCGAACAGAATACAGTCCAACCGGTAGGGGAGGAGCCCGATACCCTAGGTTCGATATGAAAATTGCCGAGCATATGCCTGCAGCATGTCTGGACTGGCTCGGTGAAGGACCAGCGCCTCACCCTTATCCACATGTCCCAGATCGCGACATTTCATCTGCGCAAGTCTGGGACAACCTTATTTACTTCCTAAAACGCATTGTGCCCGTGGCCGAATCTGCAGGCGTACGTTTAGCAGTTCATCCTGATGATGCACCAGTTCCAAGTTTCATGGGCGTAGCAAGAATACTAATTGATTGGAACGGTCTACAGAAGGTTATCGACTCAGTCCCAAGTAAACATAATGGATTGGGATTTTGTATGGGGACTATAGGAACCATGGAAGATGTGAACGTTCCAGAAGCAATACAACACTTCGGTAGTCAAAATAAGATATTTTTCGCCCATTTTCGGAATCCACGCGGTCGCGTACCTGTTTTTGATGAAGTATTTCCCGATGAGGGAGACATAGATATGGTTGAAGCTATTCGAGCATTCAAATCCATAAATTATGATGGCGTAATTCGAATTGACCATTGCCCCGGGGTAATCGGTGACAACTCACACGCTGACCGATCTTTTGCTTTCCAAGTTGGGTACTTAAAAGGACTGTTACAAACCTTTGAAGAATTGGGGAGCCCTGCCTGATGCAAATCGTAATGAGTGTCGACTTTGGCCATGATGATCAACTTATTTTCGCACAACAATTAGGGGTCAATAATGTATTGGTGCGTATTAACCAATCATGGAATCATGAAATAATTGAACAAGTCAAGAATAGAGTGAAGCAATGTGGACTTATTTTGGTTGGTCTCGAAGGTTTCGACCCAAAACATGAATGTGCAGATAATTCTGTAATTGCTGCAGGAGAAACAGGAGTAACTTTACTTAGTACGTTTATGAAAGAAAATAACCAAAATATTCAACGTCCCATTGGAAGAGGAAATGCATTAGTAAGTACCATCAAAGATGAGATCTACGAAGATCCAATAGAATCCGTGAGCCACCTGGCAAAAAAGAACAATGTTAAAATTGCTTGGACATACCCTTACGTCAGTAACAAGCCTTCAACTGGAATCGACTTACAGATTACAGAATGGAGTAAAACGCAAGAGCGTCAATTGGCACAGACAAAAGCACCTGTTTATATAGCTCGCGTAGGAAATCGCATAGGTAAGAATCAAGCCTTTCTTGATGATGGTGAGATTTCTCTGCCCCAAACTCTACGGAAACTACAATCTTTGGGATTTTCAGGCTATATCGCAACAACTCCACCGCCAGGTCTAATAGATGATACAGACTGGAGACACAAAGGTCGCTCTCACGACGTAGGATATTTAAAAGCTATAATACAAACCCTTGAATCATGCCAAGGTCATTAATGCTGACGAAAAAAGACATCGCTCACTTCAAGGAGCACGGTTACGTAGTTTTACCAAATTTTATCGATCAGCACCAGATCTCCGAATGGAATGATCAATTCTGGACTCATATCTCCGCTCATCCAGAAAACCCTACAACATGGCCAGACAACTACGTAATTGATGACTTTTCTACAAAACCCCTTTTCGGTCGACTAACACAAATGGAGGAAGTTGTTAAACAATTAGGTGGTGGTGATTTCTCAGGTGGTGGTGGATCAATGCTTGTTCAATGGCCGAAACATGACGGACATTGGAATATGCCAGAATCCGGACATATAGATGGTTATGGACCTAATGGCTGGAGTGGAGGTTTTATGCTTGGAGCTACGGCATATCTTGAAGATGTAAACGATGAGGGAGGAGCCTTTGTTTTTTGGCCCGGGAGTCACCATAAAACGCATCAATACTTTCTTGAAAACCCTACTCACATAGATGGCAGCTTTACTGAGCGCGACGACTGGCAAAGTCGGAATTGGCGAATATTTTCTGATCGATCGAAGAGATCGCCAGAACAATTCTCAGCACAAGCTGGGGATGTCATATTTTGGCACTGTTTTTTGTGTCATACCGGATCGGTAAATATTTTAGATAGGCCACGCTTAGGATTGTTTTCACGGTGGCACCACAACGATCGAATAAATATGCGATACGACATACCTGAAGACCTTTGGAAATATTGGGCCATTTGACCTTACTACAGTTGCTTCGAAAAACATTCGTAATTTTCCTTTTAGTTTTCGCCAGCTGTGAAATATCACCAAAACAGGCGCGACTCGAACTAATCAAACAGGGGTATCGTTATAACGAAAACGGTTTTGTAAAGTCCATTAAACGCTCTGATTATTCAGCGATATCTCTATTTATTTTAGCTGGAATCGACCCTAACCGTAGCAGTGGCGGCTACTCACCATTAGAGTATGCCGCTTCAGATTCTACGACACTTTCTCTATTACTCCATGCAGGAGCAACCCCTAATGCTACGGGTGGTGTTACAACTCCTTTAATTGAGGCAATAAAAAATGGGTCTATCAAAGAAGTAAAGCTGTTAATTAAAAGTGGAGCTAACATCAACGGACGTGACGCTATCGGTAGCACTCCTCTGATCGCCGCAAGCAAGGTTGGATCAAAAGATATCGTTGATTTACTACTTGAAAATAGCGCCTTAGTAAACATTACCTCCAACTTAGGCACTACTGCCTTATCTGTCGCGAAGAGCTCAAGCCATTCAGCAATAGCTAAAAAACTCTTAAAATATGGTGCCCAATCAAACTCCAAACCAGATCTGCAATCTTTGAGTGAACCGAAAAAACTTGATAACCGTTCACCTGAAGAATTTATAGCTGAATTTAAGACCAACAAAGGTAACTTTCATGTCAAGGTACTCCGTGAATGGGCACCACGAGCCGCGGATCGTTTCTATAACCTAATGAGTAACGGTTTCTATAACACTCTTTACTTCTTCCGCGTTATTCCAGACCGCTTAATCCAATTTGGTTTGCATAATCAACCCGCGATTTCATCAAAGTGGGAAACAGCAACTATTGAAGACGACGAGTATTTCCATCTCAAGAATCAAAGGGGAACTATAGCGTTTGCTTCTACCGATAAGCCTAACAGCAGATCGACTCAAATATTTATAAACCTAAGCGAAAACTCCGACTTAGACGTCGCCCATTACGTTCCGTTCGCTCAAGTAACCCATGGAATGGAAGTTTTAGATAAAATTTATTCGGGATATGGCGAAATACCAGAACAGAAGCGCATTTTCTTAGAAGGTAAGCAGTATCTGGAAAATAATTTCCCCCTTCTAGATTACATACATAACGCGCAAATTTTAGAGTAATTATTGCCCAAATCAGAAATATCATTTAAGTTCTACATCAGTTTGGAAGTCGTATGTGTACGATAATTTACTAATTTAGGAGTATTAGATAGTATGTATAATTCAATGTTCGATCGAGACGTTGCCCTTCGCTTAGAGCAAGAAAGAAATTCTTTTGTTAGTTGTCGGACACTATCGATGCGAGCACGTGACATTAATTCAAATCGAAAATCAAGAGAAATGGATCCGGAATCTATACCTTCCGAACCAAACCCGTCTGCCGGGGCAATGATAGATCTGGCAGAAACAAAAATAAGCCTCTCTGCCGAATAATCATATCAGCAGAAAAATTTTAATCTATTTCTTTCGGTTCTTCCAAGATATCTTCCGAGTGATCTTCGATATATTCTGAAATCAATTTACTTGTTGTACTGTTGATTTGAGAAAATTTCCAACCTGTTTGATATTTTTTCTCGGTATCCGCACTCCAACGTAGTTCGACTTGTACACGGGGTAAGTTTGTACGCATACCCGGTAACCGCAATCGTACCCAAGCTCTATCCCGGTCACTAATTAAACTGCGGATGTGCTGATCATCCCCACCTTCAAGACGCATACCTTGAGTACTCACATCCACTGCAGTCAAACCAGTATAATGTGTTGGATCACTTTCTGGCACCTCTATATCTACAAGGCAATTTAGGGCCACTCGAGGAGCTTGACGCCTCCTCAAAGAAAACCAGTCACTCCAATCACCGAGCATAATACACCTAACATTCTCTAAAATCGTATACCGATTAACATTTATAATTCGCGAACAGTCGAAACTCTAATATATTAGCAGTTGTCAAGTTAACAAATGTTTTGTTAAAAAGCTTTTCTTATGGAACTGGCCAAATTCTAATGCTAACAAATACCTTATGTCCCCGGCGTCGTCTGGGCAAAACAGAACTATCCATCCCCGTAATACCTTTTGGTACACAGGGGTTCTGAGACAACTTTGGAACCGTTACCATTGACGCATCGATGGAACTGATAAGACGGGCGGTCGATTTAGGAGTAAACCACTTCGACTGTGCAAGATGTTACGGTAACTCAATATACAAACTGTCTGAAGCATTAAAAAATAGGGTTATCGAACGCCAAGAAATAATTATCAGCGGTCGAATATGTCATCATAGTGCCGCCCACTGGGGTTTCTATGGGGATGGCGAACCAGATTATTCGGCAACAAATGCTATAGCTGATACACGCAACCAACTTGACCTTTTAGGTATAGAAAAATTTGATATTTTGCTGCTCCATGATCCAAAAGACGTCGAGCCTACCCTTGCAAATGGCGGCTCCTTAGAAGGTTTAGAACAAGCAAGACACCTGGGCCTAGTGGACTTTATCGGCTACGGAATGCAGCCTCACGGTTCCCATTGTAAAGCCATTGAGTCAGGTCGGATAGACGCTCTGCTTTGTTTTAGCGACTACAACCTGCTAAGGCAGTCGGCCGCAGACAAAATATTACCTGCCGCAAAGCTTCTTGATTTAGGTGTAATGAATGGATGGTCTATCATGCGTGGATGGCTAACTGGAACACCTGTGGCCAATTTTATTCACCAAAAAAATTGGGGCATGGATCAACGACGAGCAGAAAAGATGCGACTATGGTGTATGGAGAATAATATCGACCTTCTCAATTTAGCCATACAGTTTTGCCTAAGAGAACATAGAATTCATGGAAATCCTATTGGCAGTCTGAATATTGAGCAACTCGAGCGAAACGTCGCAGCTGCATGCACAACTATTTCAGATGAAACATTTAAACGTTTTTTTTCGGCAGATTTATAGTACGAATATTTGTATTCAATCTTTTTTTTGGAGGCTTTTTGTGATGAACATATTAATGCTTAGACATTCTGCAGGATTTGAACATAGCTATTTGCCCGACGCCGAAGTCGCATTCAAGCAAATTGGTAAGGAGCAAAAATGGAACGTGGAGACAACACACGATGTCAAGCGTCTGACAAGTGAAAAACTCTCAACGCTAGACCTTATCGTTTTCGCGACTACTGGCAATCTACCTCTTACAAATGATCAAAGAGAAGCTGTTATAGGTTTCATTAGGAATGGAAAAGGATTTATGGGCGTACATAATGCAACGGATACAGGCTACGACTGGCCTGAATACGGTGAAATGCTTGGCGGCTATTTCAACGGCCATCCTTGGCATCAGGAAGTTCGCGTTATAGTAGAGGATAGGGATCACCCGGCGACCTGTATGTTAAAAGAAAAATTCTGCGTAACTGATGAAATTTACACTTTTAAATGTTGTGAAAGAGATAATACACACGTACTAATGCGCATTGACAACGATAGTGTAGACTTAAAAAAAGGCAATCGTGAAGATAACGACTATGCACTTGCCTGGTGTCATGAATATGGTAAGGGGCGTGTTATGTACACAGGACTCGGTCATCCGGACCAATTATGGCACGAGAATTGGTTTCAAAAACATATTCTTGGAGGAATGTCATGGGCATTACGTTTGTCTCATTAACTCTGAGGTAAACTACAAGATCAAAGTTTTACTTATATGTATCACGGAGATGTTGTATTGTTATTGCATCCTGCAGTTGTTTTTTAGACAAAAGAGAGGTTTTAGACCTGAATGTCAGTTTGCGTAACTCGCCCGGCAAAATCGTGAAACAATTATCATCGAACTCGCCCTTAATGCCCGTGGCATTAAGGGTTACGAAGAAAGCAGGATAATCCGTAAACACCGTCACGCAAAAATTTTTTGACTCCGTTCTATCAACTTCATACCTAACATTAGCTTTACGTAGCTCACATGATTTCCATGTCGAAAACACATGTTCAGTCCGATACAAACCATCTTCACTATACATATCCAAAAGCAAAAATACAGCTGAAGAATCGAGTGTAAGCTCCTCTTTTTTATAATCCTTTACGCAAACCGAAGACCCAGGTCCAATTTCATGAGGAAATAATGATTCTTTTACTTTTTCACCCGAAAAAGTGAAAATTCTCAAATTTACCTCAACTTTAATAGGGTTCTGTTTGTCATTTGTAATCCAGATCTGTAACGACTCCTCTTCCTCTTGAAAAACGGACAGAACTATCGGGGCATAAAATCTTTTGGCCATGTAGTGTAGTAATTTCCATTTGCCACCATACTCCAAAGACGACCAAGAACATACAGGCCATAAATCATTCAATTGCCAGTAGAGCGTACCCATACAAATCGGCATCAAATGTCTCCAGTATTCAACGGCTGTTTTAATCGCGAGACCTTGTTGGACTTGACTCAAATAAACAAAATTGGCAAACCCATCCGGCATCCGGAAATAGCGAGTAAACATTTCAGTAATTTTTGAATTTCCAACAATATTCCGCTGATGATGCTCCATAATCGGTGCGGTAACATTGAACTGATCTTCGGAAGCATAAGTACTGATGGTTTCGAGAGACGGGAAAGACTGATATCCAAATTCAGAACAAAATCGTGGTTGTACTTTATAGTAATGATCAAATGATTTTCCTGAGTGCCACACTTCCCAATAATGCATGTCACCGCGAGAATCATCATGCCAGTTGTCTGAATAATCACCCCTACCTCCACTGGGCGAGGATGGCCAGTAGGAACGAGATGGATCACAAATATCCACAACCTTTCCTATTACTCCTTCTGTTAGTCTGTCGTAATCTACCAGATAACGATCTCGGTTTTCACGCGAAACATCAAACCAATTTAACGCACCTAGATTTTCATTATTTCCGCACCACAAAGCAATACAAGCATGATCTCGAAGACGTTTTACCTGATAGGAAACTTCCTTTTCTACACTTTTCAAAAATTCATCTGTAGCCGGATATGCCGAACACGAAAACATAAAATCCTGCCAAACGAGAAGTCCTTTTTCATCACACAATTCATAAAAATCGTCCGATTCATACTGACCTCCACCCCAAACTCGCAACATGTTCATATTTGCTTGAACAGCACTGTTCAACAAATCTTCAATCATTGATTTCGTCTGTCTCAAAGGCATCGCATCGCACGGAATCCAATTTGCGCCCTTTGCAAAGACATCAACTCCGTTAACACAGAACTTAAACCCAAGTCCTTTTTCATCTTCTTGCGTTACCAACTGTAAATCGCGAAAACCTATCTTTTTTTTCAATTTTTGGCCTGAAATAATAACTTCAAGAGTGTATAATGACTGCTCTCCATAACCGTTAGGCCACCAAATCTGTGGATCTTCAACATAAATTTTTTCACAGATTGTATTATGGCCCTTATTCAGGCTACAAATTCTGGCGATTTGGCGATCGTCTATTAAAATGACTAACTCTTTTTCACATTGCTCTGCTGAGTAAATCTCAACGGTCACTTCCAAAAGACATCGACCGGCTTCGTGAAATTGACTCGTATAAACGTGTTCAATACGAACCGGTTTAGCCGCATTCAAAAATATTTTGCCATAAAGACCGGCAACCATTAGACAACAGCCCCAATCCCATCCAGCGTGGCATTGAACTTTTCGTACCAAATTTCTATTCGGAGATTGTACAGGATATTCGCAACCTGGAATCTCATATGGGAGTTCTAATGCTCTGCGGGCTGCTTCTTTCTCGGCTGATTTAATTCTAACAACAAGCTTATTTTCGCCGACGCATAAAAAAGGCTTCACTTCCCAACGGCGACGAACAAACATGTTATCGCTATTGCCAATGACATGGCCATTAATTAGTACTTCTGCAATCGTATCTATACTATCAAAATTGATACAAACTGACGGGGATTCAATAAATGCCTTTTCTAAATGAAAAACCCGAGAAAAGGTCCAATCTTCCCTATTTAAATACTGTATATCTAGCTCATTTTT
This sequence comes from Gemmatimonadota bacterium, assembly GCA_002693325.1. Taxonomy (GTDB): domain Bacteria; phylum Latescibacterota; class UBA2968; order UBA8231; family UBA8231. The sequence continues at coordinate 10,406 of NZPK01000010.1, forward strand.
GCCCCAATAAGGATCTTTGATTTTCCCCGCCTGCAACAACGCGCTATGAACATCTCCCGGTATTTGAACGTCCGCGCAATATCCTGAACCCTCTACAGTCCACATACCGGCAAGGTCTAATTCCATCTGTTCCAAAAAACGTCTCCTAACTGTTTCTCTTTTCTGGACCACCAATTATACCGGCATCCATGATTTCTTTGACCTGGGTTTCGGTATATCCAAGTTCATAGAGTATTTGTCTGTTCTGTTCACCTAACAGAGGCGCAGCCTCAGGTTTTTCTGCAGGCGTTGAGGACAAACGCAGTGGCGTGCCTACGTGTCGCATTATTCCAAGCTCGGCATGTTCAACCGTATGCAGCATATTATTAATTTCAAGTTGTGGTTCTTGCAACGCCTCTTGCGTAGTCTTTATAGGAGCTACAAGAATATCATATTCTTCAAGTAAAGGTATCCAATCAGCGTTACAACGCTTAGCGAATACAGGCTCAAGTATCGCGTTAAGAGCCGATCGGTGATCTTTAGCCGACTCGAGATCTTGAAAACGATCATCAGTAGACAAACCGTCAACACCAGTAGCCTTTTCCAAATCGATCATTAGATCACCGAAAGAACGGAACAAGGCAGTAACCATTAGATAACCATCTGCTGTTTTAAACACAGCTCCATCTAATGGATTTCCTCTTGGGTGAGATGCTCCCCCAGAGCCATCATCTTCTTTTGGATCGCCACCGTTAAGCAATGAAGATGTAGTCCACGCTTGCATACTCATCATACCATCTAAAAGTGACGTTTCAACGTACTGGCCTTCGTTTGAGCGCTCGCGAGCCAACAAGGCTATTAAAATAGCTTGTGCTAATAACATCCCACCAGTAAAATCTGATACGGTGAAAGGAAGCCGCTGCGGTCCCGTAGCACCAATAAAACGTGCCGCTGCCCCACTCAACGCCTGCGCCATTGACTCATGTCCGCCTTTATTCCTCTCAACGTAGGGCCCAGTGGATCCGTATCCAGATCCCGCTGCATATACAAGACGCGGATATCTCTTTTTTAAGGTCTCATAATCCAAACCTAATTTTTCCATTACTTTTCTAGAACGGAAATTGTGAACTAAAACATCCGCATTCTTCAGCAGACGATGAATAATTTCTAATCCCTGCTCCGTTTTCAGATTAATAGAAAGACTACGTTTACTTAGATTTAAACCTGCGAAGGGTAGACTCTGGCCATTATGCCATGGGCCAAAGTCTCTCGCTAAATCACCCCCTCGTAGCCGCTCAATCTTAATAACTTCGGCTCCATGCTCAGCTAATACCTGGGTCGCCGCAGGGCCAAATATTACCTGCGTAAAATCAACTACGCGAAAACCTTTAAGTGCAGTCATAATGTAATCCTAATTAATATGGCCATAATA
>NZPK01000160.1 GCA_002693325.1 Gemmatimonadota bacterium
ATACTCCCTCTACTTTGCTATCCAGCTGTTCATTGACACTTACTATACGCTTTTGGATAAAAGGTTTGATAGCAAAAATTCGACGGCTAACAGATTTGTTGATTCCATTCCCATCACCATTGATACCCATTCGCATACCTTCGATACCTTTCCCAATTTCATCTTTCCTAATATGTGGTGAGATTACTTTTTCAAACGCCGCTATCTGATCGAATAATTTTTTCTCAGTGAAATGTTCTTTCATTAGATGAGTTACGGCTCTGCGGTAGCGTCCGGGAAATGACTTGGTTTTAAACAAGCGCTCAGCGAGACGTCGACTTGAAATCCAAGGGCGATCTATATCCCACTTTACCAGCGTTTCTGGAGAGTTCCCCATAGTAAACGTTCCGAATGTTTCGTTTAAGTCCCATGGAAGGATTCGAAGTTTGCCATCAACCTTGTTCATTAACAGATAATAGTTGTGAGGCATGCCAATGTAGCTATCGATATTGACGAGAATTGATGTTGCGGCGAGGTAAGCCGCGAAGTATTCAAGATCCAATCGGTTTTCGATCTGTTCCTCAAAAGCTTTATCAGATCCTTTCTCAATCAGTTTTAACAGCTCTGAGAAACGATGTATCAGCTCAATATTTTCTTTGCCGTATTTGATGTTATAACGCTCATAAGCTTTGGGATCATCGCCGAAATATTCCCAGTCGTCTACTGCTTCCGGCTTCATTAGTAGCTTGTCATTTGTGTCAGTGCCAAAATTACGCGAAAGGTAGTGATCGTCTACTTGCTCGATTAAGCAATATACCCCTAAGTGCTTTTTTTTAGTGATTCCCTCAACTGTCAGGGTAACAGCAGCCCAACCCACACCGGGCGTTGGTATCCCAGCAGCTCTGTAAACATCGTACCCGAGCTTCTCCTTCATAAATGCCGAGTCAAGAAAAGCATTCGACAGATTGATCTTAGTTCTACCATAGAGTTTTTGACCTTTTACGAATCGGTTGGTGTCGATCTTAAAAGGTTTCTTAAGACTGCGACCTGCGAATCGGTAGGATGAATTTCCCTTAAATCTTAGCCCGGCATTTTTAAATAGCTTGCCGTCGATTGTTATGTCCGCCTTCGCGTAACTGAATTTATTTCCAAAATGCACTCGTGGGCCACCTGGCTTTCTTTCAACTCGACTGGGTTGCATTGACTTCCAAGCTTCACGACTTGCGTTGATATGAATCTGCACAATGTGGTTTTCTTCGTATACAGAACTCCAAAATTTCGAGGCTGTATCATTAGTCTCGGCGAATAGATTTAGTGAAATTCCACCAAAATAAATCAATGAAATCTTTAAAAATGAACGTAGTTTATTATACATATCTCGGATAAGCACTCTGCTTAAGCAGGAAAGGAAGCATCCTAAACAACTTTTTACTAAATGGCAAAATCGTAAAAATTTGTTTCATTTCCCTTCAACTGTCTTGGCTCCGTGTTTGCGGATATCTGTCGATAGCTTGGCTTTAAACGCGGGATACCTTTCTTATCAGCCACTTCTAACATCTCACTTACTCGGTCAACCAACGGAAACTCGACTCCATCTTCAAATAGTCGTTCCACTTTTGCCGGGTCATTTGCACAGCAATAATTGACCCTGACATTATGTTCCCTTAAACGTCTGGTGTGCATTGGATCAACACTTATGCCGCCCAGTAACTGGATGAACTCGCAACGAAACTGGATCGTTTCATTCACGTATTTGAGATTGTTTGCCTGTCTATCCATGTTGCAGATTTTAATATGAGACTCAATCCGCCTGGCGGCAGTTGCTGCACTGGCACTACAGGCCAAGAATGCCTGATGCAATCGATTTTCCGATGTAATTAGACGGGTTGTTTTTTCGGCCAAGTCAACCCCGCCTTTAAGATGTATGTTGAGCCAAATATTATATGGCATGATGTCGAGCGCCTCCTTAAGCGTGGGAATTTGCTCTCCCTTGAAGCGGCTGTCTTTCCAGAATCCGGCATCCAATTTTTTTAAATCAGCAAGCGTCAATTCTTCAACTCTTCCACTCCCATCGGTTGTGCGGTCAACCGTATGGTCGTGCATTAACACCAACTTCCCATCACTGGAGAGTGCAACATCCAATTCGATCATATGTGCACCAAGCCGGATTGCCTCACGAAACGCCGCAATCGTATTTTCCGGATGTGAATCGCTAGCACCGCGATGTGCACAAATGCCACGGGTTGGCATCTGGAAACTTGCAACCAAAACAGAACGGTTAAAACCAGAACAACCCACAAATAGCACGGCTGCGATTGTTGTAATCAGATATTTCATGGACGCGTTTTTTGTAATGCGTAGACGTCTGCTTATCAAGCCGGATTAACTGTTGCCGGAAAGTGTGTCCAATCTAAAACCGAAGGCGTTCAAGTGGTGGAGGGAGTTGGGTTAGTTGCCAGCAGCTTTCAATTCTTCACCCGTCTTGCCGCCGTGTTTGCGGAGAAGGTCGGAAATTGGTTTTTCGTTTTCAGCACGATTTAGCGGTGTTTCGCCATCAACGTCCTGCGCATTTATATCTGCACCTTTGTCAATTAGTAATTTAACAAGTTCAATTTTTCCCGAGTTAGAAGACAGATGCAAAGCAGTCCATCCTTCTCCATCCTTCTCATTTATATTTGCCCCTAAGTTAATTAGTAGTTCAACGCAATCAATCAAACCCATACCAACTGCGGTATTCAAAGGGGTCACTCGTTTATCGCTTGTCGCGTTAATATTAGCACCGCTTTCGACAATTATTTTAATAAGTTTTTTGTGCCCTTCATACGCCGCGTGATGCAAAGGAGTAAATCCATCATTCAATTCGTCTTTATCCTTTTCATTCACATCCGCACCGGAAGCCAAGTGCTTTTTGACGGCTTCAATATGTCCAGCTTCGGCGGCTAGGTGGATTGATTCGTCCGCCCTTAACCAAACACTAGTCTTACCACCGCTCTTGAGAATAAAGTCGGCGATTTCGCCCTCGGCCAAATCAAGCGGTGTCTCCCCGAAATTATTTAACGCATTAAAATCTGTACCGACAGCCAAGTGTTGTCGAATCATTTGAAAGTAAATTTCTTTTACTACTGCACTACCAAATTTTGATTTTAAAACGGCATCGTGTATTGAGATTGATGGGGCTTCTAGATTTGCAGCTTCGGCAATCGGTTCAACTGGTTTCACTTCTGGCGCAGGAGTCGACAGCTGAGACTCACCGCATCCAAGAAGCACCACGGCTGCGATTATAATTAGTAGTTGTTTCATTTTCCTTCAGCTTTCTCAGTTCTCCACTAGTATTGGCTCTTTGTTTCTAGAGGGGAGTGGCAAAAATTATTTCACTCTTCGGGCCTTCGCCAAATAGTTAGGATCAATATCCACACCGATCCCATGGCCGTTGGGCACAGTCATGGATCCGTTTTTGACGGTAATCTTATCGCCTGTGGATTCCCAAGGGAAATTGTCAGTAAGCCCTTTGTATTCTTGATATGGTCCAGCATTAGGGCAGCATGAGGCGTAGATTCCCATATAGAGAAACCCAAAGCCTCCACCAGAAATGTGTGGGGTGCAATCAAAGCCTCTAATTGCTGCCATCTGGGCGACGCGCAGTGAACGGATGAGGCCGCCATAATAGAAGATGTCGGGTTGGAAGATGCGAACGCCACTGTTTTTAACCATCCATTTAAAGCGCCACTGGCTACTCTCCTGTTCGCCCCATGCAATGGGTATACTCAATGCATTAGCAACTTGTTTCGTTTCTTCAAGATAATCGAATGGCACGGGTTCCTCGTAGAATGCGACTCCATTTGCTTCCAATATTTTCCCGACTTCAATGGCCTTTTGCACGGAGAGATAAGAGCCGTTTGCATCGGCGTAGAGTGTGCATTTATCACCCAAAGCTTCAGCGACCATGGGGATCAATTTCTTGGTACGACCGGGAACCTCGTCGATCTTTTTCATTCGACCTCCGATTTTGAATTTCAATGCTTTGGCGTTAATGCTCTTTACTGATTTAATGATCCGGTGCAGAGATTCTTGAGTGTTTTTGGAACGATGATTATTGGCTACATACAGGTTAATCTGCTTTTTCCTTTGTCCGCCTAACAGATACGCTGCCGACCGCTTGGCCGTTTTACCCAATAGGTCGAGTATTGCAAATTCAGCTGCTGCGAGAGAAACCCAGAATAGTTGTCCTTGCATTTTGTAATTACTACCATTGAGAAATACGCCATCGACTAGCTGGTCAAGATCGCGAGCGTCTTTTCCTCTCATGTAGGGAGCGATCACTTTAGTGAAGACATTTTGACTAAGCTCCATTTTTTTAGGATGTCCAACGGACCAGCCTTCAGCACCTTCTTTCGATCGGGCACATATGAACCAATTGCTATCTCTTTCATACAGTTCAAGTGACTGGATGATTACGGGATTAGCAAGTCGATCGCGCTGAACGAATGGTTTAAAGATTCCGATCGGATCTACTGACTTGCTATAACTCCTAAGAATTGCACCCGTTAAAACAGTTGTGGTTATGCTTGTGGAAAATAGAAAGCTTCGTCGGTTCATAGATACGAATGTTTTTTTGGCTGTGTATTTCATTTCCCTTCTGCTTTCAATTCTACACCCGTCTTACCGCCGTGTTTGCGGAGGAGTTCGGATATTTCGGAATGATTGGTTTCATTTGCAGCATCGAGTGCTGTCAACCCTTGTTTGGCCCCTAAAGAAACTTTGGCATTCACATCTGCACCTTTGGAAATAAGTAGTTTAACAAATTCTTTATGTCCTTTTACAGCAGCATGATGCAAAGGAGTCATATGCCGATTATTTTTCGTATTTACGTCTGCTCCTTTGGAAATAAGTAGTTCTGCGATTTCTATATGTCCATTATATGCGGCTTGATCTAATGGGGCCCATCCGTCCCTCTCTTTTGCGTTAATATCTGCACCTTTTGTAATTAGCAATTCAACAACTTCCTTTGGCCCATACAAAGCCGACTGGTGTAAAGCGGTCCATCCGTCGGCATCTTTAGCATTCACATTCGCTCCATTATCCAAAGCACTCTTAACTAATTCGATGTTTCCATTCTTGGCAGCTTGAATTAGAGTGATATTAACTTCTGCATTACTACATCCCACTAGTGCCGCTGTTACGATTGTGATTAGAAGATTCTTCATTTCCCTTGAGTTTTTAACTCTTTGCCTGTCATGCCGCCGTGTTTGCGCAAGAATTTGGCGTAATCTGATTCCTTATCGCTCACATCTAATGGTGTTTCATAACCATCCCAAGCATTAATATTCGCACCTTTTGAGATCAGTAGTTTAGCTGCTTCAGTGTTTCCAAATATTGCAGTTTCATGGAGAGCAGTCCAACCATGTTGGATTTTTTGATTAACATCTACGCCAGCATTCAGAAACATCATTATCGCATTGAGATCTCCTGCAGTTACGGCGCCAATAAATGTTCCATATGTCCCATTGTGATTGCGCAGAATATCAGCAGTTTCTTTATTTGCCGCAATGTCTAACGGCGTTTCGCCAACCTTATTCTTGGTGTTTATATTAGCTTTATTGCTTATTAGAAGCTTAACAATATCTTTGCTTCCACGTTGAGATGCATAATGCAAAGAGGTGTTTCCAAACTTATCTTTTCCATCCAATTCGGCTCCTTGAGCGACAAGGAGCTTGATTACCTCAGCGTGACTGTTTAGAGCCGCTAAAAGCAAAGGAGGTGCTGTTGAAGCGCCATTCCTTGCATTAGGATTTACGCCTCTATCTAATTCTAATTGAACACTGCGAAGATCACCTTTTGCGGCTGCATCGTGAATAGCATCAGCGAAAGCTAATTCTTTTAAAAGTACAGTTGCGAATGCGATTAGAATATATTTCATTTCTTTTCTCTGTTAGCGCGTTTCTGGTTAAACAACCATTTCATAAAATCTTTTTCTTTGTCGCACCTATCACTACTAAATTCTGTTTTGCCATTATTCCCACCCAAAATCATTTTTTTGGAGATTCCATGCCCATCTCCTTTCCATGTAGTGAACTTAAAATTTCCACCGATTTTCTTCATCTGCTTGAAGACCTTATGACCTTTTTCTATTGGGCACACTCTGTCCTTATCTCCATGGAATGCCCACATTGGAATATCTTTAATCAAATTGGCATCTATGAAATCTTCTGTTCTCTGCAAGCCAGATCCTGCCGAGGGAGCCGCGGCCGCGAAATAGATCGGATCAATCTGGATAAGAATAAATGTTCCATGACCGCCCATGGAATGCCCAAGGATGTATATCCTATCCATATCAACAGCTGGCAATCCAGCTATAATGCTTTTGATTTTCTTTAGGTCATCCTTATTCCAAAGTTTTGTTGTCTGCGGAGCCAATACATAGCACGGGTAATCCGATCTTATTTTTTTGTCAGTCAAAAGCTTGTTCCAATCTCGTAGCTGTTTCCGATTGTCGGTTCCTCTACCTCCAGCACCATGCAGTGAGACAATGACTGGATAGCTCTTTTTTTCATTTAATACCAAGGGCTTCATCAATCGGTAATTGATTGACGCATTAGAATGCGTTTCATAGTGGTCTATCCAATCTCCCGAAACTTTAATAGCTGACTCTTTTGATTTGTTTCGCAATTTGCCTTTGCTTGTAGCTTTTAAATCTTCAGCTACTAATTGGCCGCAAAAGGTGAACATTAACGCGACTAGGATTGTTTTGTATTGTTTCATTTTGATTAGAACTTTGTTTAACCTAGAATAGATTCCTTACAAGTTTATCTGATATTGGAATTTTTAATGCTTTCGATGCCGCATCTGCTAGTTCTCCAATAATCGAACTTTTGTATTCATTAAGATCGATGTTTTTAGGTTTGCGATCTGCGCCAAAGCGAAATCCATAAACATCAATCTCTTCAATGTTAGATTGTTTAGCTGAATTGATTTTATCTGATTGAGAGTACGGAGCTGTTAGTTTGATTTTTCTACCAAGTATCTTGATACTGATTTTTGGATTTAAATAAAGCCAAGCAAGTAAGTGATCTTTTGGTTTAGTATCTAATTGAGAGGAATACATTTCTGGGTTTGAAAGCAATTTCATTTCCATTTTTATTGCAGATTCAAGAGCTGACTCCTTTGATATAGGTCGACCCCGCAAAGCAGAGCTTAATCTCTTCCAACATTTTAAATGCTTTAAAGTAACGTCATTAGGAGAAACTGACACTTGCGTTTTTAATTCTTTCATCAATGCATTAGCTTCAGTTTTAAGTTCGGGACAACGAAAAACAATCCGTTTAATGATGGTTTTAATGAGTGGCTTCCATGTTTCAATCTCATTGAACAATGATTCTTTAAATTGTGAAGATACATCTTTATCCATAAACAGTGTATTTTTTCTCCTCTTTAATATTCATGCTAAAACTGATGTAGCAGGAGGGCTCTTACTCAAAAAGAAGCTTACTTCCCTTCAGCTTTCAATTCTTGACCCGTCTTGCCGCCGTGTTTGCGGAGTATAGCAACCATTTGCGATTTATCTTTTTCAACTGGCTTTTCATTACCGAGTGCAATTCCCGATGGAATGAACTGAGGCCCCCCAGTCAATAGTTGCATCTCATTATAGCCGACTACATCAAGTGGTGTTTGTCCATCATCATTTGGGACATTAACATCGGCACCATGAATAATAAGTTTTTCACTGAGCTGTACCGAATCAAAAGTAACCGCGAAGTGTAAAGGAACTAAACCGCGATAACCTGTTATGTTAATATCTGCGCCATTTTTTAGAAGCATCTCAACTATATCTATGTGATTTTTTTTGGCAGCATAATGTAAAGCAGTATCGCCGGATTCGGATTTCAAATTAACATTAGCACCATTGTTAATAAGCAGATCAGCAATATCCATGTGACCTCTTAATACAGCTC
>NZPK01000163.1 GCA_002693325.1 Gemmatimonadota bacterium
AATCTATCATTTGAGATTACTTCATTTCACAGTTCTCAGGATTATTAGTACGCCTTAAGCCGATGGTGGCCTCAAATGTGGTTTTTGGGGTTGCACAATTGTTCGCCTTTCGGTGGTCAGGCGGGCTAAAAGGTCACCAGAAGGTTTATAGCCATGTCTAAAGTTTCCCCAAGACGGCCCATATCTAAAAATTATCACTCGACGTTCACCTGGATTTATGCGTTTTGCTGATCCATGAGAAATTCCGTCGACGAAAATCAAGGCATCTCCAGCGCTCATGTTTACGACTTCCGCACCTTCTACTCCATCAACACTTGAACCTTCACTTTTCATTTTGAAACGTTCAAAATGTGGGTGCATGAAATTGGACTTGTGGCTACCAGGTATGACCATGGTCCCTCCATCACCTGGACCGATATCGGTTAAAGCCATCAAGACGTTCACTTGTCCGCACATGAAGCGACCTCCATGGTATCGGAACTGGTTTCGATGGATAGGAGGGTAGCCACCTGAATGTAGTCCTATAGCTTCTCCTGGTTGACGAATATGCGCGAAGCACTCGTCTATAAAAAGTGACCCGTGATGATAATCGAATGTGCCTTCCCCGCCTACAAAGTGTTTGACACAGTCGATCCACGAAGGGTGATCGATTAGGCATTCAAATGGTGCACCAGCTTCATAAATTTGCTGGAGATTCAAACCATCATTGGTTCCATAGGAATGGGCGTGAACATGACCAAACCATTCTCCAGGCTCTAATGGCATTATGGTATCGATTCCCGTATTTAGTTGCTTTACCTCTTCGCAACTCAGGGCATTTTTTTTTAGGATGTAACCTTTTAGATCAAACAAATATGTTTCTAAATCATCTACAGCCATAACTGTCCCCTCAATGTAGAGGGCCTCCATAGGCATTCAGAGCGGTATCGTGAAAAAGGGCATTTTTTTCGCTGGTTGACAGATTATCAGTCCATTTTAAGAAGAGTCCGTATAGAGTTGGAATATCGATATCGCGTGCACGATCTACAGGATAGTTGCTAGCAAACATACATCTTTCGTGTCCAAACAGTTCGATTATCTCGTTTACTCTATTGCGGACGAACAGTTCTTCGTCTGGATTATTGGTGTAATTATGCCGTGCAAACCAAAGCATGGATAATTTCATAAATACGTTCGGTAGTTCGGCTAAAGAACGCATTTTTTTGCGCCATAGTTCCTCATGCACTTGATCTTCGCCGTTTCGGAGGAAACCCAAGTGGTTAATTATTATTCGTAAATCGGGTTGTTCCCGGAGAGCTTTTATCGCGTCCTCGACTTGATGAGGATGACATGAAAGGTCAAATGATAAATTACGATTACGAAGTAAGCCGAGGCTGTTATGGAAATGAGTATCTGAAGTAAACCGATCGTGCTCGACTTGAGACCATGTAAGCGATGGATCCGTTGGATGGTAATTTAGGATCATCCGAATACCCCGTAACTTGTTACCAGCTTCCTCGAAATGTTTTTCAATGTCATGTTCGACATTCTTTAATGGGCGCGCTAAATGGACATAGGCGACGATTCCATAGGGGGCTTTTATATCTGACAGCTGACTACAAACCCAACGTGTTTCATCAACAGAATCGATGAAAGGACCACCGGGCATTTGTCCGACCACGGTTTCAACATGTATGCCAGAAACTCTCTGAAGTTGAGTAGGTAACAGTTTCATGTCGGTAAAATAATCTTTGGCATCGTATCTTTTGACTTGGCCAATATTAGGGTTAGGGCGGAATAAATGGAAATGAGGATCACACAATTTAAGAGTTTCTTCTTTGAGTCTATTCATAAATATGGCTCTAACCAATTAAGAGAATAATTAAACGTGATTAATTGTTTGGGTATATTATGGCTTTTAGGCCTATCTCAAAATTTTTATTTGATGCAAATGTCGTTATTCTTATCTGCGGTATATTCATAATTTAAGTTAAGTATATTATTCAATTCGACGTAATCAATTTTTTATTTCGTACTTGTTGTTTCAGGAAGTTCCTGTTATTATGTCGCATTCCAAAGGAGAATAGTTTATGATCCAGCATCCTTACCAAAACTTAAAAGATGGCCGTTGGTTAATGGGTAATTTGCATGCTCATACTACAGCTAGTGACGGCCGCAGACCGCATCAGGAAGTGCTAGATGACTATGCGGGTCGAGGTTATGGCTTTTTAATGGTTTCAGACCACGATATTCTGACCGACGATAAAGTCTATTCCAAATTAGAATCACATGGTATGGTACTTATTTCTGGTAATGAAATCACCGCCCATGGACCTCATATGTTGCACGTTGGGGCAGAAAGTCGTGTAGAACCATTTTCAGGTAGGCAAGAAGTTATCGATGAAGTTCAAAAAACAGGCGGATTTGTGATTTTTAATCATCCAAACTGGGTCAGTAATTTTAATCATTGTCCTCAAGAGCTTTTGGACCAGAGTAGTGGATATATTGGGTTGGAAATTTATAACGGCGTTATAAGTCGCTTGGATGGCAGCCCTTATGCAACAAATCGGTGGGATATGTTGCTGAGCAAAGGGCGTAAGCTGTGGGGTTTTGCTAACGATGATAGTCACGAAGCTGAAGGAGACGTTGGCCTAGGTTGGAACATGGTGTATGTTCAGGACGAGACGCCAAAGGGAATAGTCGATGCCTTACTTAACGGATGTTTTTATGCCTCAAGTGGTGTAGAAATATCAGATATAACTGTTGACGACAACCGTATAATTGTTCAGACAGAGAATGCGTCTCGTATTGTGGCTATTCGAGATACAGGCCGAAGAGTTGCTACGGCAGATACCCATACCATAGAAATTGAAGCTCCTGTCGATGCTCGCTATGTGCGATTTGAATGTTGGGGGGCTGGTGAGGCATTTGCTTGGACACAGCCTTTTTTTATTTCTGAATAAGTGAATCGGAAAATCTTGGATAACGACATGATTATTCTCTCTGAATAAAATAGAAAAATAAGGAGTTTTCTTTGCGTAGCTTAATAGCAGTACATCCTAATTTTGATGCAGTCTGGCCATTTGCGGCAGATCATTTTCATGAACTTTGGAAGAAACAGGGGCCCGTTGATTTTTTGAGAGTAGATCACGGTGAAAATCGTATGTTGTCTGAATTAATAGAAGACTATGCCACAGTGCGTAGAGTCGCAGTATTGGGTGTGACTGTAACGCCTGCTTGTATAGAAGCCTTCATTGATTTGGAAGAGGCTACCTTTCAGGGCTCGTATGGTTCGAACATAGACTCTGAATTTGATTCAGCATTGGCTAAGAGAGGTATAAAGGTTTACAACCATCCCTCAGAGGGATTTTGGGGAGCTTCGGTATCCGAATTTGGTTTGGCTCTTACTCTTTGCGGATTACGACGTATTCCACAGTTGCACCATGAAATTTTAACAGGCTTAAAGCCTTGGGATTATGATCCTCCAGAAGGTAAAGGAAAGCCGGGAGTGAGAGGTCATCAATTTGGTGACGATAGTACTTTTACTTCCGGAACCTTGGAAGGCAAGAGGGTTAGAATTGTTGGGGCAGGGAATATTGCTAGCCGTTATGCGAGTTTTGCTACTGCCTTAGGCGCTGACGTTGCAGCTTGGGATCCATTTGCGAGCGAGCCGTGTTTTCATAGGTCTGGAACTCGCAGGTTGTTCCACTTGGAAGAGTTGGTACATGACGCTGAGGTTTTTGCACCGATGGTGCCTTTGAACGAAACCACTCGCGAGATTGTAAATTCATCGCATATCAATGCGTTACCCAAGGGATGTTTAGTTGTTCTGGTAACGCGTGCTAATATTTGTGATATGCAGGCTATTCGACATCGAGTCTTGAGTGATGAATTAAGTCTGGCAGCGGATGTTTGGGATGTTGAGCCATTGCCGTTAAGCGACCCTTTATTGGGTCGCCACAATGTAGTTCATACACCGCATAATGCAGGGCGGACTATCGATGCGAACAAATTCTGGTCTGAAAAATTAGTCATGCAATTTATTCCCCGTGATATAGATTGATTGCTACTGTTTATGATGATATTTATCTTATTTAATATGTTTCGCAAACACATAATTAACGTTGGAGACTATATATAATGTCGGCTGGGATGAAATCAGTATTGAGGGGACAACAACGTCGGAATAATCGCCTCTTGCAAAAAACCGAATTTTTAGGTAGGCGAGTGCGGTCTGAGATCATGCCTATACACATCGACGTTTCTAAAGATAAGTCTTTAAATCAAAGCCAAATTGATGGTTTACAAGGATTACAAAAAGAGGCTGCATATACGGCTATTCGGTCACTAGAATCGTTAGCGAGACTCGGCGAAGTTGATCATTTAGGCGGCGGTTTGGAACTTATTCCACCGTTGTTGTTGACGTTATCGGTCACAGATTATGACTTGGTGGAATATACTATAGAGCATGCGCACACCAGTGTAGGTTATTATGCTGCTCTCTCTGCTATGGGATATATAAGTGAACAGGCGGTAATCGAATCGTTTCGTCGTGGCCTAGATATTCCTGGGCATGTATCATGGTTGCCCGGAGGCACTCAGTTAAATGGAGGCAGGTTGGGTGTGATGGTGCCCGTAGCGGTTGGTCAGGCGTTAGGAAAAAAAGCGAAGAGAGGTAAGGGTAGTTGGATTGTTTGTCATTGTGGTGACGCAGGTTTTGTTTCTGGTCAGGCTCTAAACGGATTTAATGGTGCCGATGTGCACGGAGCGCCTATCACTTTTGTTATGCACCGAAATGGCATTCAGCTGTCTGGAAGCACAGAGAGTATTTTAAACAAAGATCCCAGAGTCATGGTTGCTGCTATGGGTGTTGAAATTCTCGAGATTGAATCCTTGCATGATTTGCCGGCTCTTTATAAAGCTTATCGCAGGGCTTATATGTTGGCTCAGCGCGGTAGGCCAAGTATGATTTATCCCACAGGTAGACAACAGACATTAGCTAATTTTGCTAAAAGATATGGTATTGAGGAAGAAGTCAAAGATATCGCTAATTCAAATGATGTGGATTTAAATTCTCCTATTTGGATTCCCGGCTCACTTATGAGTTTTGGTGATGTCGAATCTATGATTGAATGTATCTTTTTGGTTAACCATTTGCCAGGCGGAAGAGGCCATCATGATGGACACATGAAGGGTCGCGACGTAGATCGAGTTTTGTCTAATCCTATGTTACAAATTAACGCCCGAGAACGGCGGGCCCTTTCTGGATTACGGCGTCGGTCAAAACGAACAGTTATTACTAAGGCGCGCCCTCAATCAGGAACTCCTAATCTACGTCTGCCCCTTTCTCTGAAAAAACGGGTAAAACTCAAGGGGATAGGAGAGGAGGATAGTGCCCGTGCGGGATCCGAAGCTGGATACGCAATTATTGCAAAAAGATACCCAGAAAAAGTCTTTGTCGTAAGTTGTGATTTAGATCCGTCGACGAAATTGGCTAAGGCACGTTCATATCTGGCGAAGGATCACCAGTTTGAAATGAGTATTGAGGAACAAGCCGCTACTTTGATGGCAGACGGATTAGCTATGAGTGGTCCGGAACCGCAATTAAACGTTGTATCAACCTTTGCGGCTTTTTTTGAGGGCATCGCTCGTGAGGGATTTGATCTATGGAGATACCAACGAAATTTGACCGGTGTTAATGAAGGACTCAACGTTACTTTTCACGTCTCACATGTGGGGGCTTGTACAGGGCGAGATCATTTTTCTGGATGGGGTTTGGATTGGATTAATGTTGGTCTTACTTATTTGCCTTATTTGCATAGATTTTATGCCCCAGCTGACGCGCGTTCGGCTTTTATTGCTACATGTGATTTAGCAGAGCATTATGGTGGTCACATAATAGGAATACCGCGTGATAATTTGCCAATTTTGTCCAAGCAGGATCAATCTGCTCCACTTTGGGAAACTACGGATAATTGGGAACCTATAACTGAATTTAGAAAGTTTAAGGGTGCCAATCGAGCGATTTTGGCGTTGGGAGCACCGGCTTTTTTAGCGGGTGATGTAGCAGAAAGTCTTGGCGATGTAGACGTCTATATTGTAAATGGTTTTCCAGTAGATCCGAGGTCTTTAGGTCGGTTGATTAGCCGATATCCGAAAGGAGTTGTGACTATTGAAGATGGTTTTATTGGTACTGCCGAAACGGGTTTACGTGGTTTTGCAGGTTTGATTGCAGGTTTGGCTTCAGAGGCTGGTTGTTCGGCTAAACATCTAGGGATAACGGACCCTCGTACGGCTCCTTCAGAAGGTCATATGGAGACATGGGAACATTTCGGAATGACCTCCAAAGATCTTATAAGCGTTTTAAAAGATCTTTAAGTCCATGACTATTACTAAAAATCGTGCTTGTTTTTATAGGAGGAATGTTTTGTTCTTGAAAATCACTGTATTATGTTCGTGGTTAATTTTGCTCACAGCTTGTGGGTCTGATGGTGGGAATATGAATAAAGAGGCATTAATGGAACCGAAGAGTGATGAGATGAAGATAGAAGCCCCTGAGCAATTTGTGGTAACGTTTGAAACTACGGCCGGAACTTTTGAAATAACGGTAAACAGAGATTGGGCACCTAATGGGGCAGATCGATTTTATAACCTTGTAAAAAATGGTTACTATAACGAACAACGTTTTTTTAGAGTAGTACCGGGGTTTGTTGTTCAGTGGGGAATGAGTGGAGATTCTCAATTAACGAAAAAATGGATGGGTGCGCATATACTTGACGATCCTGTTCGAGAAAGTAATACCCGAGGTCGCATAACGTTTGCCGCAACCAACCGGCCTAATAGTCGCACCACTCAGGTCTTTATTAACCTTGCTGATAATAGTAGTTTAGATGGAATGCGGTTTGCTCCGTTTGGCGAAATAACGAGCGGGATGGAAGTTGTCGAACGAATAAATGCTGAATATGGCGAGCAGCCTTCGCAGGGATATATTGCAGAGCAGGGAAATACCTATCTTAAAGAAAATTTTCCTAATCTAGACTACATTATTTCTTTAAAGATTGATGAATAGTTCGGTAGAATCTGATTACTGTCTATGCGATGCGGAATGACTCTATAGGTTTAAACGCTGCCTGTTGGGCTTTACTTATGGCAATTTTTTCTGGATTTTTTTGATTTTCTTCTAATTCAATTTCTATATTTTTTTTTCTTTCATTAAGCTTATTAAGCATTTTTTCTGAGTTTAATTTTAGATCTTTCCAATTTTCTAATTCCTGATCGATATTTTTAA